>DATDXZ010000035.1:0-22600 GCA_035289145.1 Candidatus Nanoarchaeia archaeon | reverse complement strand
CAGACTTACCGACGACTTTGCGCTATGTACGAGAACAAGAAATGCATCATCTAGCCCAGGTTCACCTCAGAAGCCCCGCTCCGTAGCGAAGCGGAGGAGCCGACCGAAGGTCGGGCCTTTAGGCCGGGGAGGAGGTCACGAGGTTATATCTTTAGTTTTCACAAGCTTATTAGGCACCCTAAATATGTAAACTTATCGGTACCCTAAAATACCGTGCAAAATTAAGGCATATTTTTTATTAAATTCAAAATGTCTTAAAAAGGCTTGTAGATTGGTTATACGATTCTTATAAACTGCGCAAAGTATGGACAAAGCCAAAAGGATTTAAGAAAAGCATATCCTAATTATTTTTTAGATACCAGAGAATTTTTATTATATCTGCAAAAAATTATAAATAAAGCTAATTAACTTTCGCAATAATAATCTTGCCTTTAATTAGTTGAACTTTCAATTCCTTATCTAAAAAACCATAATTTTCAACAACTTCCTTAGGGAGATTTATTCTATACTTATAATAGATAACATCTCCTACTTTTTTATCAAGAACTTTCATAACTTTCATATAATTTTCGAGCAATAGAACTATTTAAATATTTCGGAACCCGATAAATCCTTCTCATTTCAATTTATTATTTTTTTATAAAGCTTAATATGCCCTTCTGCGCACTTGTCCCATGTTAGATGCTGTTTTTGGATGGTTTGCTGGGCAGCTTTTGCGTATCTAGCCATGAGTTGTTTGTTTTGCAAGAAGGTCAGAAGACTTTGTGTTATCTCTCTTGGGTTTTTTGGCTTGATTAACAGACCATTTCCTTTATGCCGCACTAATTCTGCAGTACCACAGACATCAGTCGCTATCACAGGCAATCCTGAGGAGAATGCTTCCATGACAACGTTAGGCATACCCTCATACAAACTTGGCAAAACAAAAATATCTGCTGCGTTCATGTATTCTGCCACTTGAGCTTGTGATTTCTTCCCTAAGAACTTGACATAGTGCTGGAGATTCTCTCTCTTTACTTTTTGCATGAGTGTCTGCTGAAGATTCCCTTCACCGATGATAATAAATTCTACTTCTTCGTGCTTTCTTATGACTTCTGGTATTGCGTCAATAAGATACTGAATGCCTTTTCTCTCGACTAACCAGCCCACGAACAGAACTAATGTTTTGCTTTGCGGCAGATTGAGTTTTTTTCTCATGGCTTGCTTCGGACGGATTTTGAATAGAGCAGCATCGACACCATTTCTGATGACTTGCACCTGTTTTTTCAATGGTTTTACTTGGTTGATGTGGAATTCGTTGTTGGAAGTGATATAATCTGCGTTGTTGATGACCCATTTGAATATTGGTTTCATGAGAGGATTGTGCAATGCCTTGAGATCTTCTCCCCGAAGACTGACAACCAATGGTTTCTTTCTGAGCTTTTTACCAATGACTCCTGCAATTCCCGACAATGCCCATTGACAATGAATTAAATCCACATTCTTTGACTCTTTCCACGTCTTCCAGATCATGGCTTTGAGAAAACAAGGCAATTGTAACAATGACCAATGATTATTCTTGAAGCTTGCAATACGTCCTTTTTCTGTTAATGTCTGCAAAAATCTTGGGAAATAGGAGAATCGCTTTACTTTGATACCTTCCATGACTTCATTCTTTGCCTTGCTCTTTTTGTAATTCGGACAGATCACTGTGAGATCTACTTTTCGTTGTGCAAGATGTTTTGCTAACTGATATATGAACGGACTTTGGATGTCTCCCTGATACGCCGGAAATGAAGTTGTGACGAAACATACTTTCATGTTTACAAGAACTCAAAATGGCTATTTAAACTTATTCTGCTCTTTCTGCCACTACTAAGAATTGCCTATTGAGAATAAATGGTGTAAGGAAGAATGGATACTTCTTATTGCCGCTGTAATAACGTAATTCTTTGACCCTGAACTTGTGTCTTGTTAATAACTGAACTAATGTTTCCTTCACATGACCTAAGACATGATCTTCCCGCTGTTTCTGGAAAATCCATGCACTTCTGAGATTCGGAGTTGTGAGAATTAAGATACCCTGCAGCTTGAGATGTCTTCGTGCGTTGTCTAATAATAAACCTTGGTTACTGACGTGCTCGAGAATGTCACCCATCATGACGACGTCGAATTTTCTCTTAAAATTGTGGGTTTCTGCATTGCCTTGAACAATCTCTTTGTTCTTTGTTGACTTCTGCATGTCAATACCAGCAATAGATTTGGTTATCTTCTTCAACTCACTAAATATTTCTTCATTACGAGAACCGACACTACCAAAATCTAGAACTTCTTTGTTCTCTACATATCTTCTGATGAGTTTCAGTCGATTTTTGATTAAGTGTGACATAACTTACCAAGCCAGAACAATTGTATTTAAACGTTTCTTTCGATGGTTTTTTATAGGCTTTTCAAGTCCTTTCTCCATGCTTCGTGAAACTGTCAAAGGATCAGTATGGATGTCTGCTAGCTGGTTTATAGTGAAACTGCTTTCTGTTGTCTATATGGCTTTTTTAGCACGTCAATTAGGACCTACAGGGTTGGGTACTTTTAGCATCGCTTTATTGCTGACACCGTGGTTCATCATGTTCTCTTCACTTTCTCTGCAAACTGTTGGAACACATTTTGTCTCACAATTCCGAGCAGCAAAGAAAGACATGGGCTCATTGATCAAGAGCATTTTCCTTCTGACTTTTGGATTGGGGGGAATAGCAACAGTTCTCCATTTTCTTGCCGCACCTTTTGCCGCAACCTATTTCTTCCATGATGCTTCTTTAACTCCTTATCTACAATTGGGATCATTTGTCATTCTCTTATCTGTCGTCTATTATGGCTACATCGGTATTGTCCGCGGCTTCAAACGATTCTACTTATACGCTACGCTTGATGTCTTGAAAGAAGTTTTCTTAGTTGGTCTAGGTTTTCTTTTGGTTGGCTATTTTGGTATGTCGGTTATGGGAGCACTTTTAGCAGTCTTGGGATCTCATGTAGTGTTGTTGTTTTTTCGTCCAGCACCAGGTGTAAATTGGATAACTAAAAAACATGCTCCTCTTAAACCTCTAATGGTTAGTTCTTTATGGTTTACTTCCATAGGGTTATTGCTTTCGTTCTTTACCACTCTTGATCGTTTTCTCTTAGGATTTTTACAATCAAAAGCAGCACTTGGTTTGTATGTCAGCGCACTCGGCATTGTCAACATGGGCATGTTCTTTGCGTCTTCTGTTAAAAATGCCATGCTCCCCGTACTCTCAGAACACTTAACGAAGAAAAAGAAATTGACTGATCCTGTGTTTGCGCATTATATTCATAAACTATTATCTTATGGCATGATTGTTGCCGGACTTTTCATTATGTTTGTTATTACGTATCGTGTTGAAATTTTATCTTTGATCTTTGGCAGTGATTATTTGGCCGCAGCACCATACTTAGCAATCATGATCTTTGCCTTACTCTTCATGACTTTGTATTTACTTGCGCATACCCTAATGATATCTCTGGATCGCATGCACCAAGCGAGCGTGATGTGCATTGTTGTTCTGCTCTTGAGCACAATTCTCTTCTATGTGATGATTAGAACCTTTGGTGTTGTCGGTGCAGCTTATGGACTCGTGTTCAGTTATGTTTTGCTGGACATCGGTTACTACTTTTTTGTCTTCAGAGATCTTACCTTTAGAAAAGGAAGCTTGGGTTTCTTACTCTTCTTGACTTTGGCTGCAGCATCTTGCACATTTTTCTTGCCGATGGCTTTTGTACAACGAACGTTTTTCTTTGCTGTGCTGACTGGAGGATATCTCGCGCTCTTATTTGTCCTTAATTATGTCGGCTTCAGAGAATTCCAAGTCCTGCTGACCAAGCTCTTGAGAAGATAGACTTGGGAACTTTTATAAATCACTTTAGAGTGGATTTAGCCATGGTCCACAAAAAGACTAAGTACACTGTAACAGCAGTTATTCCTGTCTATAATAGCGCAGCTTATATCGCGGAAACGTTGGAAAGCGTTTTAGACCAGTCTATTCCTTTTATTGAAGTTCTTGTTGTGAACGGCAACAGCAAAGACAATACTGCACAAATTGTACAACGCTTCAAACATGTCAAACTCATCCAACTAGATAATGAACCTGAACGCATTGTCAAGAGAAACATTGCTACGAAGACGGCCAAGGGAAATATTATTGCTTTTATTGACAGTGATCTTGTCTTGTCGAAACATTGGCTGAAAGAAATGCTTACAGGATTTGCCAAAGGACATATTGCTGCTGTTGATCGACGAGCAGTGTACAAACCAAGAACTTACATTGCCAAATTAAATGATCACTTCTTTGATTTGCGCTTCACTGACAAGTATAAACCATTTACTGCATGGGCTGTCACCAAAGATTTCCTCAAGCACATGCACTTTTTGGATGAATCTGTGATCGGCTTTGAAGACAAAGACTTAGGTGATGCGATTTATGCAACAGGTCATGACATTTATTTCGCCAAACATGCGCTTGCTTATCACAAGGGAGAACCTACTACTGCTGGAGCAGAACTTCGAAGACATTTCTGGTTTGGATCACGAGCATTTCCTTATTGGAAGAAGCACAAGCCTTTTAGCAAACCGCTCAAAGTTGCTTTGTTCTTGCTTTTGACTGTGTTGTTCTTTGTCAAACCCCTGCTCTTTTTTGAACTCTTTGCAGTCCTCTATGGCTATGTCTTCCTGAAAGACTTGTTCTATTGGAAGATGCACCTGAAATACTTATTTGTTCATCCCTTCCTGGCTGTTTTGTCTGAATTTGCATATGCTTATGGCTTTATCTACTGCCTTTTGCAAGGACCAGCACGTTATGCACGCATTAGTGATCAAGAAGCAGACCTTCGTTAGCAACACTTAAATAGTGTTTTTGAATCTTTGAAAGATGGCATCACAACTGGAAGCATCACTCAGCAAATTTCTTTCTTGGCTGAGCACTATGCGGACTGAGCAAGGCTATTGGGGTCCTGTCACACACTACTGGCAAGACTGTTTTCAATACTTAGGCGTAAGTCCAGACTGGAAATATGAAGGCTTGATTGCTGGTTTCTTGCAACTGTATGAAAAAACTGGCAAGGAAGAGTATTTACAACAAGCTACTCGGTGTGGTCAAGACATTCTTCAGACTCAAGGAAGCAATGGCTGTTTTTTTAACTCACACTTTGAGAACAATCCTTCCCTCTACCAAGGAAGCACACCTCATGAAGCTGCTGCCTGCATTGGACTTTTGTTATTAGCTGATGCTTTACGCAGAAATAATCTCGCATGGCAACCCTATTTTACTGCTGTCAAGAAAAATCTCGAACAGTATCACATGAAAGTGCTGTATGATTCTCAAGCAAAGACTTTTTTACAAGACAAACACGATGAAAAACATTATCATGTTCCGAATAAGATCGCTACGATTGTTGAATTGCTTTATTTGTACACTGATTTCACGAATGACAAAAAGTATTTGCCGATCATTCAAGATAGCGTGAACTATATTATCTCCTTACAAGCTCAAGAACAGTTCCCTGGAGCCATCTACCAGACTGAAGCTAAAAAACAGATTATCACATTCTATGTAGCACGCTGCATTCCTTCTTTATTCTTGCATTATCAACGGAGCGGCTATGAACCTGCACTCTCTGCTGCTTTGGCTGCCAGAGAATTCATTCTTACGATGAAATTGAAAGAAGGCGGGTTTGCTTTTGGATACTTACTAGATAATAATGGTACTTGGCAGAAATATACATATCCAGTTTTCATCGCTGGAGCTGGAGACATCCTACGAGCCTTATTCTTGCTTCGTGATCATGCACCTTTCAATGTCGAAGATATTCGCTGGCTGTTGCTGCAACAACATGTCAACGGCAGTTTTCCTACGAGCTTAGGTATGGCTGCAAAAAACACTCCTGCTGAGATAGTTTCTGAAAAAAGCTGGAAAGATGTTCTGCCTGTGGTTGGCTGGAATGACAAAACTTTCAGATTTTTAACGATGGTGTTAAAACAGAATGCCACTCTTGAACCCAGCACGTTTTCGTTTATAGAAATTCCTTGCAAAGATGGTGTGTACTCTGAAGATCAAACTCTAATGAAGATTGAGGGACAGTATACGTTTACTAAAGGACAAACGTTTAGAACTTCTACAGGCTCTAAAAACTTCTATTTGAATCTGGGCAAGATCTTCAAGTCTCGATTCATGGCTCGAGCTTTACGCAGGCTTCTTCGTGTTTAAAAGCAGTAAATCTTATAAATTCACCATCCCCTGTCTTTCTTATGGCTTCTCGACCAACAAAACGGCCTATTGTTTTAATTCAACCTAAGACAGGAAGTTGGGACTACTTAGGAGCACGACTGCCAGAATCCTTATTGAGTGTCGCTTCCGTACCTGTGTCCAAAGGCTATACTGTTCATATTTTAGATCAACGCATTGAAGCTAACTGGGAAACACTATTACGCTCTTATCTCAAAGAAAATCCATTATTGGTTTGCATTACCTCCATGACTGGACCACAAATCAGATATGCACTTGAACTGACTAACTTGATCAAAAGCATTTCTCCACAAACGACTATCATGTGGGGAGGATTACATCCTACGATGCAGCCTCATCAAACGTTGAGTGAAAAGAATATTGACCTTCTTGTGGTTGGTGAAGGAGATCATACCTTTATTGAAACTATTCAAGCACTAGAACAAGGCAGAGACTTGAGCAAAGTCAAAGGCATCATGTACAAAGACAAGCAAGGCAAGATGCACCTGACTCCCGCGAGACCTATGGAAAGCGAATGCATGGACTATTTACCAGACTTACCTTATCATTTGGTTGATGTGAAAAAATATTATGGTGCAGACTACAGAAACAAACCTTCGATGACTCTCTTGACCAGCAAAGGCTGCCCTTTCCGCTGCAATTTCTGCATTGATCCTGCAGTGTTCAAGCAAAAATGGCGATGGTTCTCTGCGAAGAAAGTGCTGCAGAAAATGGACTACTTAATGAAGACGTATGGCATTAAAGACTTTTACTTCCAAGATGACAATTTTGCTACGAATTTAGATCGAGTGAAAGATATTTGCCAAGGTATTGTTGACAAGTTCGATGATGTTGCCTGGGGAACACTTGGCATTCGCGCTGACACTCTCCGCAAGATGCCTGATGAGCTGATTGCGCTTATGGAAAAGAGTGGTTGTAGAAATATTGACACTGGATTAGAAAGCGGATCACAAAAGATGCTTGACTTGATGCAGAAAGATGAAAGCATTGAAGATTATATCGAAGCTAACCGCAAGATGGCAAAATATAACATCATCATGAAATATACATTTGTTTTAGGATATCCTACGGAGACAAAAGATGACTTAATGCAGACCAAGAGACTGGCTTTGCAATTGATGAAAGAGAATAAACGAGCTTACTGCGCATTTTTTACGTTCTGCCCTTATTTAGGAACGAAGTCCTGGGACTTATCCCTGCAGCATGGCTTCAAACCACCACAGACCCTGATTGAATGGGCTGACTTTGACTTTGACGGCTGGTACAAACATTCTCCAGCTTGGCTCAGCAAACGCATGCAGAAGATGATCGAGAACTTGAACTTTACTTCCTACTTCCAAAATAAGAATATCAAATATAAAATCAGCTCTCGCTTAGGCAAATTCTTTTTTGATTTGTATTATCCTGTTGCGAAATTCAGATTCGTGACAAACTTCTATTATTTCCCTATCGAACGAAAACTCCAGAAGCTGTTTTTGAAGTAACATGAACACACTCTTTAGACTCCTCAGAGTGCAGCAATGGTACAAGAACATTATATTGTTCATTCCGTTAGTGTTCTCGCTGAACTTATTTCATACTGAACTGCTTCTCAAATATGTCATTGGATTCTTTAGTCTAGCTTTTGTTTCTTCTTCGTACTACATTATTAATGATATTATTGATCGTAATCGCGACAAATTACATCCTGAAAAGAAACATCGCCCGATTGCAGCAGGCAAAGTCAGTGTTGGATTAGCAAGCTTCGTTTCCTTTTTGTGCCTAACCTTAGCAGTTTATCTTGCAACCTTCATCAATCTCCCTTTCCTGTACACTGTTCTGTTCATGTTTGTCTACATCCTTGCTTATAGCTTGTTCTTGAAACATGAAGCTTTTGTTGACATCTTAGTTGTTGCCTTTAATTTTGTCATCAGAACTATTGCAGGCATCTTTATTTTAGAAGTCAACTTTATCTCTCCCTGGATCATCAGCTGCACGTTTTTCTTGGCTTTACTTGTCTTAGCAGGCAAACGAAGAGCTGAATTGACTACCCTCAAGCAGGAAGCCTCCAGTCATAGAAAAACTCTTCAAATTTACACGTCTCAGACACTTGATGTTCTTCTTGGCGTGAGCATGAGCTTCTTATTGCTGGCATTTGCCTTGTATTCTGTGCTGAATGACAGGGAACTCTTATTGATGAGCATGCCTGTGACGGTGTATATCCTTTTACACTACTTGAATGCTGTGTATACGAGCAACGCACAAGCACGCAACCCTGAATTGTTCTTACGTGATTGGAGAATTCTGGTAAGTCTCTTCCTATGGTTTATTCTTATAGTCCTGGCACTCTACTTATAACTTCTTTATTTTTCTTTTTTTAATGTCTCTCTAAACTTTTTTATTGCAGAAGCATTCATTTCAGGAAAAAAACCTCCAGTGATATATCCATAATTACAGTCTTTGCAAAATTCTAGTAGCTTTTCTCCAAATGATAAGCCTGATTTAGTGTAAACACTTATATTGATACTTCCACACTTTGAGCATATCTTTTTATAGTTATTTTTCATCTTATATCTATTATTTAACTCCGATGAAGTTCATAATCCATTCCAGCTCTACGAGATAATTCATAGCAATACCCAATATTGTTCCACCTAGAATATCTACAGTGTCATGATGATGTAATCTATACCTGGAGAATGCTATGAGTACTGCGAGCACAAACAACACTATTCCTGCTGTTGGATTTTGATACGCTCTTGTGATAGTCATTGCAAAGAAGAAACCACGCGCTGCATGGATACTCGGGAACGAGGAAGCATCAATTTTTCTTAACAAATTTGTTGTGGGACGCTTTTTTGGACGTTCCTTGAAGTAGACGAGACGAATCGCGATAGTGATTGCAGAGATTACGGCTATTCCTAACAATAATTTCACTCCTAGCAACGTATTTGCAAGCAGAAAACCTATTGCTACGGGAACCACCACATAGAAACTTCCTATTACAGTAATTATTTTCCAGAAAAGCTGACGCCAGAGGATCATGCTACTTTGTAGAGACATGCTTTGTTGTCTTCCTTCTCCGAGACATAATCACATTTATCTAATGCTTTACAACGCTGATCATACGCAAAGAGATACCTGATCTTGAAATAGTTGATATGCTCCTGCAATTCCTCACAGGTGAACTCATTTTTCTTGAAGAAGACCCATTTCTCAAGATATTCTTTATTACGCATATGCGGAGCCCATCCTCCTGGAGTGGTTAAGTTGTTGTAGATTGCAAAATATCCATAATATGCCGGAGGCAAAGAGGTTGTTGGGAATGAACCTAAAAATGCATATTTACCATGAACGGTGCTTCCCATCTTGACTAAATCATTTTCCAGACTTGTAGGCTCCTGGAACCAAGGTGTGCCTAAGAAATTTACCGCAAGCATTGCTATAGCTATGAGTGAAAGACCGAGCAGATAGCCGAAACGGTATTCATGCTCATAAGGATATGTCTTGACAATAAAGAAAGCTAACAAAATATATGCGAACTGCAAGTACATGTTGGTAAAGATGACATTCATGACTGGGACAAACGGCATCAACCCTAACCAGAGGAAAGCCATGACACCTAACGCTGGCAAGAAGAACAAGATTTCCTTGATGGACTTGTGTGTTATCCTGTAATAACTGTAGAACGCAAGGAAGACCACGACTGGAATCACGATTAATCCAATGCTCGTGAAGTGGAAGGTTCCGACAGGAAATGACCACCATGCTTCTGTCCCTACAAAACTGTTACCACCCAGCACATTTTTTCTTGCTTCCATAAATGCAAAGATCAACCAGAATGCGCTTGCTCCCAAGGTCAATACTAATAGTCCTACTGCTTTTGCTAATTCTCGTCCTCGCTTGACTAAGAGGAAACCGACAAAGAATGTCATCAAGAGCATCCCAATACTTTGGTGACTGGTGATGGTCAATGCTGCAAAGACTGCAATGAGGATTGCTTTCTCATCTATTTTTTTATCTTTGTAACGGACTAACAACAAAAATGCAATGATGAACATCGCCCACGCGAAGATTTCATGGAAACGACCGAAAGACATGTTCTTGATCAGGATGTTATTTGCAAATACTAGCACAAAGAAGAGCACTCTCTTAATAGGAGTCAATCCAATAAGATTGCCTAGCCAATAGATGCCTAAAAAAGCAACCACATATGACGCGATCAAACTTGCATATGCACCAATCAAGACACTGTTGCTTATAGCGTAGAATGGATAAGCGAAGAAGTACCACATCGGCGGCGTTACGAGAAATGTTGTAAAACCATTGTACCAATACGGACAGTAACTGTGGAAACCACAGACATCCAAGAAAAATAATTGCGCTAATTGCGTGACTGCCTCAGAATATAACGGATAGGAGAACATGATTTTAGCGAAATCCATGATACGCATCAAGAAATGGACTGCCAATACGAGAATCGGGAAGAGCAACAACTTGTCCTGGATCTGTTCTTTGATCCTTTTCATCTTATGACACTGCCCTTAAGAGCTTTAGTAATCCTTGCGCTGGCAAATCTGACTTGAGATCTTTTCTGAGCTCCTCCTCATGCGTCACATACCAATCATATGCCTGCTGCATCATCTGCTGATTGGTTGTTTTCGGCTTCCATTCCAAGAGCTTCCTTGCCTTTGATATGTCTAAGACATAATCGTGATCTGCAATCATGTAGTGCTCGATGTTGAGCGGCGTCAATTTGAACACATCGAAGAGACGCAAGGTGTTTCTGACCAAGAATGCGTTTGTACCGATGACTTTTGATCGTTTTCCTGCATGTCGCACTAATGTCTGTAGCATTTCCCTGACTGTCGGCACATTACCTGCGCCAATATTAAAGACTTGATTATGACCTTTGCTGATGGCCTTGATACAAGCGTCGACAAAGTCATACACTCCCAACATCTGGAATCGATTGTTGCCTTTTCCTATTGTATAGACATTTTTATTGTGCTTGATCCAGTCAAATAAAATGGTTAAGAGACCAACACGTCCTGCACCGATGATCATGCGCGGACGAAGTATTGTAATTTTCAATCCTTTCTGCATATATTTCATACATTCTTTTTCTGCAGCCAACTTACTCTTTCCATAATCTCCAATGGGAATTGCCGCATCTTTTTCAGTCACATACACACTCGGTGGAATACCATAGACAATGCTGCTTGAGACATGGACTATTTTTTTTACTTTATGTTTGAGCGCTGCTTCCAAGATATTTATTGTACCGCCGACATTGACATCCCAGAATTGTCTTTTTGCTCGTGAACACGGCAAGAGTGATGCTAAATTAAAAGCGACTGTCACGCCCTTGCATGCTTCCATCATTCTCTGCGCATCAGTAACACTTCCCTGAAAAAATTGGATGTTCTTATGAAGCTTTCTATTGGGTGGACGCATGTCTAAAATACGCACTTTATGACCTAGTTCTGCGAGCTTTTCCGCTAGGTATAATCCCGCAAATCCCGCTCCTCCAGTGACTAAATACATGGAACAATTTTTGTGTATTAGGTTATAAAAACCTTTTGGCAATTATCCTCTTTTATATAGTATCCAACTTCCCATTATAAGAATACCCGCTAATATTAGGACATCATTCCATGAATTAAAAATCCCCTTTCCTGTTTTTCTAATTAAAACATCTTTTCCTGAATTACATGATACTCCTTCTTCAGTCATGAGTAGCTCATTTGCAATAAATTCATCTTTTTCACAAATTTCATTGAATACTTTTTTATAATACTTTAATCCTTTAGCTACAAACTCTTTACAAATAGCTTCATCTTTAAATATAATGTTTCTAAGGTATTTACATCCAAAACATTGGAGTTCTAATGTTGGAATATTTTCGACGTTGCATTCGTACCCTACTCCTTTAAGATCAACCTTAGAAGATCTTTCTTTCTCTAATTTTTTTATTATTAATGCCAGTAATGTCTCTATATGGCTTTTAGGAATATAAATAATAATATCATATTTCTTTTTTATAATCTGCTCCGCTACTTCATTAATATGCTCTACTCCTAAATTATCTCTTACTTTCCATCTTTCACTGAGAACGCCTATCTTATCAAGATTATATGTATAAGGGTGGATTGACAACTCTTCTAAGGAGCGTTTTCTTGGAAATTCAGTTATGAATGATTCATTTACTTCGTAACCATTTATCTCCAATATTCTTTTATTATCTGTTAGAATAGACATATTCGCAGGTAAAAAACCATAAGATTTTTCCACTAGTTCTCTCAATTCTAAGAATTCTTGATCTTGAATTTCTTGACCCCACCCATACCAACCATAGGCATTTGTAAACTGCGTCAAAGCAAATATCATGATCAATATACTTATATTCAATATCCATTTCCATTTTCTCTCTTCATATAATTCTTTTAAGATCCCAATCACTAAGAAAGGCAAAATTGGAAACATATATCGAAAGGTAAATTGATCGAAATTTCTAAAGCTTAATAAAAATATACTCCAAAATCCAAAAAATAATATAGCAGTTGCAGGATCTTTTTTTCTTCTCCACCACATCATGGCTGTTAAAGGGATAAAAATATAGAAAAATATGATTTGTGGATCGATAAACGCAGTTTTTTTGAATAGAGTCCCAACATTAACTATATATTTATTGATGTCTCCATTTCCTTTATACGGGCTCATCAAAAACAACTTCACATACTCTATAGTTGTTCCTATGGACTCTTTTTCTCCTTCTATATTTGATATTAACGTGAACTTTAACACATTTGGAAATAATATTATCATTAATCCTGTAATAACTATAATCGCCATTATTACACTACTTGCTTTTTTTATTACTTCTTTTATTTCCTTTGTTTTTATCTCTTTCAGCAAGTAGAAGAAACTAAGCAATACAATAAAGACTAGATTGTTCATCTTTATATGTATCAATAACGCAAATATTATCCCAACTACTATATCTTTATATCTCCAACTACTATAAAATATATAATAATATGCCATCAAGAGCAAAGGCATTGAATACAACTCTCCAAGATTATCTACAAAAGGAAGCACTATAAGAAAAATAAAAAAGAAACTTACTATTCTCACTGAACTTTTTATTTTTTCTTTTTCAATTATTTTTATTAAAATAAAAAAAGTTATCGCATATATTATCGCGTTGAACATAGCTAAAATCAGAAAATAATTTTCTCCAAATAATAATCTAAAAGGAGCTATTATCACATAGAATATTGGTCCATGCATACATTGTGGTTGCCCCTCATAGAGCACACCTTGCTCTAAATAATCAATACAAGGCAGATGCAAATCAATAATTATCGGAATGTGATATACTGAAAATTGTATAATCAACATAAAGAAAATAATTAAAGTGATGATTATGAACAATGTTTTTTTATGCGAAAACATAAACTCGACATTTTTATCTTCTTTTTCACTTTCTTTTATAACTTTTGATTCCATAACTGATCCACTCTTCGAGTATTTTCTCTTATCCATTTTATAGTTCTTTCAATTCCCTCTTCCAATTTTATTCTTGGTCTATAACCTAATCCTCTCTGAGCTTTAGTGATATCCGCCACCGAATATCTTGCTTCACTTACCACGCTTCCACCATGCTCTATTTTTACATCAGTTTTTATTTTTTCTCGAAGATGTCTCGCGAGCTCATTGATTGATATTCCTCTACCAGTTCCTATATTAAATACTTCTGCTTCCATTTCTTTTTCTAGAACTAAAAGATTAGCTCGCACTACATCATCCACATGCACGAAATCTCTTACTTGATCACCATCTCCAAAAATTGTTAAAGATTCTCCTCTGAGAAGTTGATCGATGAAACTATTTATTACCCCCACATTAGATGATATTGCTTGATTTTGTCCGTAGGTGTTAAAATATCGTAGAATAACTGCGTTTAGCCCGTATCTTTCATTAGCGTATAAACAATATTCTTCCGCAGCACGCTTACTTAACCCGTATGGAACAATTGGTTTGAGAACATCCTCTTCCTTAGCTGGACTTTCTTTGTCCCCATATACCGCCATAGAAGAAGCGAATATAAATTTTTTAACTTTTTTATCTACACTCGCTTTAATCACATTAATTGTACCCATTAAATTTGTTTCCGCATCTTCCAAAAAATTATCTAGTGAATCTCTTATCGTTACTCTTGCAGCGTTATGGAAAACAACTTCTATACCCTCCATAATTCTTGTTAATTTCTTGAGATCAAGAATATTTCCTTCTATTATTGTTAATTTCCCTCCTTGATCTTCTGGAAGATTTTTTCTTGATCCTGTAGAAAAATTATCATAGACAACTACGTTTATTCCCTTAATAAGTAATGCTCTTGTTAAATTAGAACCAATAAATCCAGCTCCTCCCGTGACTAAAGCATATTTCTCTTTCATAGGTCTATAATTATTTTTTTCTTATAAAGTTTTATTTTTTTCTTTAAATATATTAAGAACAACAGAGTCTGCACAGCATCTCTTGCTAATTTTATAGAAGATCTTCCTCTTTCTCTGCTTTTATGACTGACTTCTACTTCTGCAATTCTGAAACCTTTTGTTTTTGCTTTTAGTAATATTTCTGTTGGTAAAACAAAACTTCTCGCTTCCATGTTTATATTATCAAAAACTTTTCGATTATATAATCTAAAAGAACAGTTAATATCTTTGAATTTTTCTAAAAAAAACAACCACACAAGATTATTTAACACTTTATTCGCAAAAACTCTCAGAATACTATCTTTCTTTTTTTCTCTATATCCCGCGACAATATCATACCCTGACATTATTTTTTGTAATAACCTATTTAACTCTTCAATGTTGAATTGATTATCAGAATCAAGAGTAACAATATACTCCCCCTTGGCTACTTTTATTCCATCTGCTACGGCTTTTCCATATCCCTCATTCGCATTATGGTTGATAACTTTTAACTCTGTCATTTCTTTTTTTAATTCATTAAGAATTTCTTTTGTATTGTCTTTACTTCCATCGTTTACTACAATTATTTCTCCTTCTTTTTTCGTCTCCTCCAATATTTTTTTACATTGTTTAATTACCCGCATTATATTTTTTTCTTCATTATATGCAGGTAGAACTATCGAAATTTTTCTCATTTTTTTAAACTTTTATCTACAGAATTAGCTACTGAATTCATTTATAAGCGTCCTTGCTTCTTAGCCCACTCTATAGAATTCTTCATTCCTTGCGCGAGCGCGACCGTAGGCTTATAGCCAAGCTCTTGTTCAGCTCTAGCAATATCACAGGCAATATCCTTGACCATTTCTCCAGCAACGTGGAAATTGATGTTGTAAATGCCTACAAACTGGAATATATCATCTGCAATCTCGAAACACCAGGAGACTATCTTTGGCACATGTTTCGGACGCAATTCAACTCCCAACTGACGGGCAATTTCTCGGTAGATTTCAATGGTTGAATAGGCCTGCTTGTCTGCGATCCAGTATGTTTTGCCATTAGCGATCTTTTTGCTTTCTGCAAGCATCACTCCCTGGACTAGATTATCAATATATGTCATACTTCTTAAGTTTTTTCCATCGCCGAAGATCAATGGACGACCACTCTTGATCATGTTCATGAGTTTTGTCATGCGATCTGGCTGACCAGGACCATAGAACCAACAAGGACGAACAATCACAGTCTGAATTAAACCACGCTGCTGATACTCCTTGACTACTTTTTCAGCTGCCAACTTGCTTTTTCCATATCCTTTTTCAGGATGCTCCGGCTGATCTTCTTTCATCAATTGCGAGCGATATTTATTGCAACCTTGCGCAGAGTTACTGCTAACATAGACAAATTTTTTTACTTTTTTTGCAACAGCTGCTTCTAGCAAATTACTAGTTCCGTCTGTGTTGATGCGCTTGAAGTCTTTTACTTTCTTTGGATGAATAATTCCTGCAGCATGAATGACTGAAGTTATTCCTTCACAAGCACTTAGCAAGGTTTCCTTCTTGGTAACGTCTCCATAGGTTATTTCTGCACCTATTTTCTTCAATGGATCAGTGTTGAATCCTGGAAGCACCAAACAACGCACTTTCTTGCCTTCCTTGATGAGACCTTCCACTAAGCGATTGCCTAACCATCCCGGCGCTCCTGTTACAAGAATTGTCATGTCTCAACCTTTCCCTAGTCTTCTTTTAAAGTTTTCTCTGTAGATTCTTCCTTACTTAAGGACAATAATTATAGCTCGGATTTTACCTCTTTTTTCTTGCCTATGACCAGCTTATCGTCCTGCACATACTCTAAGTCATATTCCAAAGCTACTTCTGCCTTTGCCAATTCACGGCCAATATTGCATGCGTGGGCTAATACTGAAATTACTTTATGCGCTAACATAGTGTGATAGATGTCTTCTGCAGTCTTGCCTATGAATTCTTTGACCATCTTATTGTCGTTGTTACAGAAGCCAGCACGGATGACATTGTCTTTCTTATCTACCTTGATTAGGAAATAGCCTAGAGGATCCTGCTCCCATTTGACGTACTTTTGATCTGCCTGGATGACTTCACGACCATCTACAATCTTGATGGGTGTGAACATGCCTGCGACTTCCTTGTCTGCCATCTTTTTTTGACGTTATTTTTCGTTTATAAATTTATCAGTTTCTCCATGGAAAGGTTTAAATCAGATCCTTTTTTCGTGTTCTCATGGTATTGTTCAGCAGACCCCATTACAGCGACTCCTGGATGAAGAATTTTGTTTTTCGCGTGATCGGCTACCCTCATGTCGGCACGAGAATACGAGGGAACGCTGTTTTCAAGCTTGTCAACTTCCCTAAAGATGCCAAAGTTTTAGAAATTGGCTCTGGTAGTGGCTTTTTCTCTTTTGAACTTCGAAAACGAGGCTATGCTGTCTCGAGCACAGATCCTTTAATCGGCATAACTACCAAAGACATCGACAGACTGCATACTATTTTCCAGAAAGCTGGCTATCAGTTTCAGTTTACCAAAGGCGATGCAAGAAAACTACCTTTCAAAGCGAATACTTTTGACGCGATTGTGATTGCAGATGTCATCGAACACATCAAAGAAGAAGACAAAGTCATGCAAGAGATGCGACGCGTCTTGAAACTAGGCGGAGTCTTTGTCGCCTCCACGCCGAGCACGAAATTTCATGAGGGAAAGTTCAAACCTTTCTTCAGATGGTTCAAAGACCACACATTTTTAGGACGACTGCCTGTCTGGAATGAGAAAGATATCTACAAAGAGAAGATGATGCAGCTGAAAGGGCATCTCAGAGAATATACTTATGACGACTGGAAGCGACTTTGTGACAATCATGGCTTTGTGATTGAACAAGCCAAGAAAGAATACAAGTTTTTCGGCGCTTTGGCTGTGGAATTACATCACACCTTCAATTTTGTCCATAGATATGCCTCAGTTTTCTTCTTTTTACTCTATCCCTTCACTTTTTTGGACAAGCTTATTCCTTGCTCTTCGACTGGGATAGCATTGAGATGCAGAAAAGATCTAAAATTGACCAACCATATATCTCCAACGCAATTTTGCTACCGTCAACAACCCCTTTAGCAAGAACTTCATATTTACTTTTGACTTTCCTTTTTTTCTTTCAGAGAAGGTGATAGGTACTTCTACTACTTTGAATCCTTGCAAACACATCTTATACAATGTTTCTTGCACGTGATTATGATGAGTTGCTCTCATTTTACTCCAATCAATTTGCTTGATGACTTTTCGCTGGTAAAGACGATAACCAGAATTGCAATCTTTAATTTTTATACCTAATAACGTTCGTGTATAAAGGCAAGCAGATTTAGTTAATAATCTCCTGAAGAATGTTCTATCTTCATCCTTTCCACCTTTTACTAGTCGTGAGCCTAGCACAACGTCTGCATTTTTGATTGCTTCTTGCAGTCTATACAATTCTTCTGGGTGGTGGGAAATATCTGCGTCCATCTCACCAATGACATCAGCACCCATTTCTATAGCTTTCTTATATCCGTCAATACAAGCACTTCCTCTTCCCTCACCATTTAGTCTGAATAAGAGATGCACATTTTTATTTTTCTTTGCCATGGACCTTACAATGTCTGCAGTTCCATCAGGGCTATTATCATCAACGACTAAAATATGCAGATTTTTCTGTTTTAAATCAAGTAGCTGTGTAATTATCTCTCTAATATTTTCTTTTTCCTTGAATGTTGGGATAACCATTACTGTTTTCATCGGCGGAGTACTTTAATGTGTTTGATTGTTGTTCCTGGCTCGTTTTTAACTTTTTCTTTTTCTTCTTGAGATACTGCTTTATCGCTATAGGAGTAGAAATCATACTCATCAAAGATAAGATAACCTTCCTTGAATTCATCTAATGATTGAACATACTTATATGTTGGTGTGATACCAAAGTGTGAAAACAACCAATTCATGTTTCGCTTGTTATCTCCGTAATAGATAATTGTTGGCGTGGTAGTCTCTTTTGCAATTTCCTGAATTACTTGCACACGATATTTGTATGGAACACCGAAGAGACTGTCTGTTCCACCGTTTTCATCTATCACGGCATAGAATTGCAGAATAAATATGAGATAACTTATAATTATCATCACGATGACACTTATTGTTGTTTTTTTGTATCTCTCTGAAATTTTATTTAAAGCAATAGCTAAAATTAAAAATTGCACTGGCAAAAGAATAATAAAAAAATGAGGACTTACATTTTTTCCTATTACAACATAGAATAATATTGGCACTATTAACCACAGTAATAACAATAATTCTCTTTTTTCGTAGTTTCTATTTCTAATCATAAATATTCCTAAAACTATTACTCCAATCATCATTAAGGTAGTTACTCCATTAACAAACTTGGGGAGGACACTAACATTTCCTAATAAATAAGGGGTTAATTTTGGAGTTATGTACAATATTGGGATTCCTATTGATTCCATAAACACTGTAACGAACGCACTTGGATAGCGAGCGGCGGCGAATGCAAATAGACTACTCCATGAATTTGTTTTAATAATGTATAAGACATACGGAATATAGAGAAGTGCGGTAATGCCTATTGCCTTATAGAACACTTTTTTCTTGAACAAATCTCTTCTCCACATGAGTAAAGTAGCTAATAAAAATGGAAACAGCATCAAAGAAGACAAATGTAGCTGTGTTGCTAATGCTAGTGCAATGAAACTTGGTAAGAGAAATTTATCTTCTCGTTTGACAATGACTTTTGCAAGGAAATATACAAAAGCCATAATAAATGGAGGTAAATAATTTGGATTGCTAGCATATGAAGACACGTGTAAAACAAACCAAGGGCTGAAAGCAAATAACGCTGCCGCACTTAAACCAACAAACTCATTGAAAAATTCTTTTCCAAAACGGTAGCATAACCATACAGCTATGAGATTTAATATCATCACTAAAATACTCGGCATTAACGGATACCAATACTTACTCGGTGCTAGCAAGAGTGAACCTGCGATCATGTAGTACATTAATGGACCAAAACTTTGCTGCGAAGAATCTTCATCTACATTTCCATATACTCCACGAAGCAAAAATTCTCCTTGAAGAATACGTTCGCTGTGATGTATGTCTCGAACCATCTCATGTTCGAAGCGATAGAGGTCGAGAAATGGCAATCGAACTCCTATTGCCCCAACTATAATTATAATTAACATCCACTGTATCCATTTTCTCTGTTTTTTGCTGTCCATACAGCTCCCGTCTATCCCTCTTTTTAAAAGCCTAACGATAGTTTTAAAAGGCATATTAAGACCTAAATTCTTATGAAAAAGGCATTAATTACCGGTATAACTGGACAGGATGGCTCTTATCTAGCAGAATTTCTCCTAGACAAAGGCTATGAAGTTCATGGCATTGTCCGTCGTGCAGCATTGGAAGATCCTATGCATCGCTTAGGACGCATTTATCATCTTCGCAATAAATTAATCCTTCACCCTGGAGATATTGAGAGTTTTCCTCGTATTTTTGAGATTGTTGAAAAGGTTAAACCTGACGAATGTTATCACTTAGCCGCCCAAAGTTTCGTTCATGAATCTTTTCAAGATAGCTTTTCTACTATGGACACTAATGTTGGTGGTACCCACCATATTCTTTCTGCGATTCATAGTCGAGCACCTAAATGTAAATTTTATTTTGCAGCGACATCGGAGATGTTTGGTGTGACAGAAGAATCTCCACAAAAAGAAACTACACGATTCCATCCTCGTTCACCCTATGGTGTAAGTAAAGTTGCTGGATATGAACTTACTAGAAATTATCGTGAATCTTATGACATTTTTGCTTGCTCTGGTATTCTTTTTAACCATGAATCGCCTAGACGAGGATATGAATTTGTTACTCGAAAGATTACCAGTGCTGTAGCTCGCATTAAATACGGAAAGACAAATGTTTTGATTTTAGGAAACCTTTCTGCTAAACGCGATTGGGGATTTGCAGGCGATTATGTCAAGGCTATGTGGCTCATGCTCCAACAAAATAACCCACAAGATTATGTCATAGCTACTGGAGAAAATCATACCATCAAGGAATTTATAGACTTAGCGTTTCAAGCAGCAGGCGTTTCTTATAAGCTTATAGACCTTTCTAAACTTTCAGAAAAAGAAGCTGATGCAGAAGTTCAAAAACTTGAACAGAAGAAAGGAGAAATATTTGTTGTACAACACCCTCGTTTCTATCGACCAGCAGAAATTCATGAACTTTTAGGAGACTCCAGCAAAGCTAAAAAAGAGCTTAATTGGAAAACTGAAGTTTCCTTAAAAGAACTTATTAAGATGATGGTTGAGAATGACTTAAAAAAAGAGTCTGGTAATCATTAATTTTCTAAGATTTTTTCGTTAAAATAATCCCAATTATATATTTTTTCAACTTCTTCCCTGTTCTTCTTTCCCATCTTCTGTGCAAGCTTAGGATTTCGCAATAATATCTTGACTGCTTTTGTTACTTCATCGACTTTGGTCTCATCGACCAGAAGACCGTTCACATTTTGTTTGACTAATTCCTTGATTTGCGGATAACGGCTAGCGATAATGGCCTTAGCACAGGCTTTGTACTCATGAATCTTGATGGGAGAATAATAATATCCTAATTTTTTGAACGGCGGATAGCGACGATCGAACAAAGCGAAGCAGACATCTGCAGCATTGATATACTTAGGCACTTGCTCCATGGATATTTTTCCTACGAAGATGACATTTCCCAAGACTCCTAATCTTTCTGCCAAACGAATACTTAAGTTATACTGCTGCCCATGACCAATCATCATTAACTTTACCTTTTTATCTTTCTTAACCATCTGTGCCGTCGCTTTGATCATAGCTTCACATGCATGCCATTCTGTGAAACTTCCAATATAGAGCAATGTCTTTTCCCTAGTTAACGCATATTTTTTTCTTATATCATCTGCATTCATAGGTTTAAACTTTTCAGGATTTGCTCCTGTGTGAATAAACAACACTTTATTTGGATTTATTCCATCTATTGCTGATTTGTGCGTTGTCGTTACTCGCGATGCTCTTGCTCCTATATACTTGTGCCATCCCACCATCTCTCTTTCTACCCATGAATTTTTTTTGATCGTTCCTTGTATTACTGGAATTATGATGTAGGGCTCTATAATTTCATAAATAGTTTTTCTGTTCAAGAGATGCCCTGCAAGAATTCCACCGCCGCCAAAGATTCTAGCTCTTTCATATACCACATCAACTTGCTTGCTTAAGATCAGAAATACTGCAATCATCCACGAGCTTAGGAAATATAAGATCATCCTTAGGACAGGAATATTGATTGATGGAACTCTTATGATTATTTTATTCTGTTTTTTCTCTAACAGTTTTTGACCAGCACGCCATTTGCAGACCAAATAGACAGTGTCACACATTTTCACCAGAGAATCTGTAGCTTCCCCTACATGGGTCGATCCTCCGTGAAATCCAGGATAGTCTACATCAATAGCAAGGTATATGAGTTTCATTTGTTTTAGAGGCCTAGAAAGCTTTAAATGCATTTCTAAACCTTTTTTGTCAATGTTTGAAAAGCCAACCTTCAAGCTTTTATCTTGGATAGAAGCGCATGAGACAACCACTGGCGAATACCTAGACAATGCGAATCATCCCATTTGGGGCGTAGAAAATAGACATCGCTTACCTCATACCTTTCATTATTATGGCATTATCAAGGGATATCTGCAGCTCTATTCCCGTTTTGGAGAACCTGCATATCTTCAAAAAGCAGAAGCAGCAGGAGCATATCTTTGCTC
>DATDXZ010000034.1:0-6363 GCA_035289145.1 Candidatus Nanoarchaeia archaeon | reverse complement strand
TCTTTTCTGCTGACCATCCGCAAGAAGGCTAAAGCCTCCCGCTTATCGTAATTGTTGTGCTGAATTACATAGAAATAACGCTGAAGGTAGGGATGAAGTAATTTCGGGATACTACACCCAAAATTCCTGTTGAAAAAAAGTCCGGTAAGTGAGGAGGTAACTAATAAAAGGTTTAGAATAGTTCAAGGACGCGGCTCAACGCGCTAAAGACAATGGCAGAGCTACAGTTAAAGCACGCGACTTATAAACCTCGCACTTCTTTTTTTTATTTTTTTATTCCTCTTTTGCATGCTTTTACTCTTAATATCTTGTGAAAGACCTAGATTAGAATTCTTTTCCAATATGATCTCTCTTAAATCTTTTTGTGCTGTCAAGCATTTTTCTTTTTTCCATTTTCCTTTTATCTTGCTCCAATAACTTATTGCCTCTTTCCAATAATTCATCAATAGTACTCATAATTGGAGATTCTCTATTTGGGACAAATTCATTCCTTAAATCACGCTTAAATTTTTGAATAACTTCTTCTATATCTTGCCAAGAACCTACCAGTATAGAAATTCCATTTTTTTCAATATATGCCTCTGGTGAATAGACGATAATTTTAGCCTCTTCTGTAAAACTAGAATACTCCATGAAAGCACCAACAAACTTTTCTCTTGACCATCTAGAAACAACCCTATTTCTGCTAACAGTCCTATTTCCAATTATTACATTATTTAAGCTATCATATGCTTTATGTGTTATACCAACTAAACTAATTGCATGGTCATAAGTTGGAACGATATTACTAATAGCTCCATCGAGACTCTCTGTAAGATGCACTAAACGTTGAATTTCGTAGTCGTTACTCACATCTGTGACATTATCGACTTTAAGTCTTAGTTTATCTTCAGCAATACTGGCTGCTATGTCTAAATATGTAATTAATAGCCTTTTCAGCTTTTTTCTATCTTCAGGAGATAATACTTTACTGATTTTGTTAAGACTAAATTCTAGATCATGGTCTGGTCCATGAAGAAAACTCTTTGCTTCATCATATAACGAACGAATGTTTCTTATTGTCATGTATTGCCTCCAAGCCAGATTATTTCACTTAGATCATTTCTAGTGAGTTAACTAGCCACCATCATTGTGATTCGTCTTTTTTAAGTCATAACAATGTGTTCTTTCTTTTAATTAATAAATGTAAGTTGACGAAAATTCACGACAAAGTTTATATATCCTTAATTTAAGCTCATAAGAATGCCTACACTCAAAGAAGAAGCACTTAGAAAGTTTGGTTTAACAGAAAGAGAGGTAAAAGTCTATTTAGCAGCTTTAGTTACTGGTACCGCTACAGCGAATACAATCGCCAAATACGCAAAAATTGAGAGAACTACGACTTATGATATCTTAAAATCTTTAATGGAAAAAGGAATTGCGTCATATATTCTCAAGGATAAAAGAAAATGTTTCGAGGTTATTCCTCCACAAAATCTCATTTCTATACTAGACGCGAATAAGAGATCACTTCAAGAAGTATTACCTGAGCTTAGAGCGTTGGCTCATACAACAGTTGAAAAACCAAAAGTAAGTCTATTTGAGGGAAAACTAGGAATCAAAAGCATTATTCATGATGTGTATAAAGAAGGAAAGAATTTTGACGTCTATGCTAATTCTGAGATTATTGCATTTCTTAATCATGATTTTTATAAGTTTGTTAAACTTAGGACACAACAAAAGATATTTGTAAGAGTAATTCATGAAAAATCAGCTGAAACAATAAAGCTCATAGAAGAAGAGAAGCATGAACAAAGAGATGTACGCTATTTAGAGAATTTTAAACTGCCATCAGCAACTTTCATTTATGCTAATAAAGTCGCTATCTTTAATTTTTCTAAGTTGGAGCCTATTGGTGTACTTATTGAAAGTAGAGATATTGCAAATACACAAAGAATAGTCTTTGAGAAATTATGGTCCTTATCTAAAAAAAATATCAAAGATATTAAATCACTTAGAAAATAACAGTTATCAATATAACAAAAATTTACCTAATATTTATAAACCATATTCTCTTCGTTTTCTATTAAGGTAATCACCCATGTCCAAAGCAAAAGGCAGCCGCACTGAAAGAGAACTTTTACATATGTTCTGGGAAGCTGGACATTTTTGCTTGCGAGTAGCTGGTTCTGGGAGCATGCCCTTTCCTTGTCCTGATCTTCTAGTAGGAAAAGAAGGCAGAAGCTTTGCTATCGAATGCAAATCCTGCAAGAGTGATAGAAGGTACATTACTGAAACGCAGATCAATGAACTCAAGGAATTTGCCAGTGGTTTTGGCGCTGAGCCTTGGATTGCCATACGCTTTGATAGAACTGGATGGAAATTTTTGAAACCGGAAGAACTCGGCAGAAACGGCGGAAAGAATTTCTTTGTGTCGAAAGATTTATGCTTAACCAAGGGAATTACCTTTCGAGAATTGATTGCCAGCAAAGATTCTTCGGAAGATACGTAAGATTTCCGATTATATCAACCATAGACAGATATTAACTACTCGCTTTGTTTTTGTATGCGCATCTGGTACCTGCTCTTTGTCCCCTTTCTCTGTGGTTTTCAGATTACCGAAATTATGTATGATCCAGAAGGGAATGACAATAATCGAGAATATATTGAACTTTTTCTTAACGACACTAATGTCTCTGATGTCTTTTTTGAAGACTTGGTTTCTTCTGATGTCCTAGAGTTGGTGCAAGATTTTTCCACTTCTTATGTGCTTGTTACTGAGGAAGGATTTAATTTGACTGATCTGAATGTGACTGTTTATACTACTGGAGCGACTCTCGGCAATGGGCTTAATAACGAGCAGGACTTACTCTTGTTTCGCACCAACGCCAGTATTTTAGACGCTGTATTTTATATCAGCAATCGTGATGGAGCACGCAACAACGGAAAATCCTTGTGCATTGAAGATCATCTTCTTCAGGAATGCACTCCTACTCCTGGTATAGAAAATAATCTCAATCAAACTCTGAATGAACAGAATTATACCCTTTGGATCAGCGAATTTTTACCAGATCCTGACGGCGATGACCGAGCAGCCCGACCTGATGGGGAATGGATTGAACTGTATAATTATGGAGAAGAATCTTTAGATCTTCGCGGCCTGCTTCTTCAGGATATTCGCAATACTACTTTAGTCATTTCTGACACTCATCTTGATACTCCCCTTCTTGCTCCACAATCTTATGGCGTTGTTTATTTGAACGGCCAATCGCTGCTCAATAATCAGGGTTTTGAAACTATTCGTTTATCTACTGAAACACATACCATCGATGAAACAACTTATAGCAACTCCAAGGAAGGATTAAGCTGGTCAAAAGATTTTGCAAATAATATGTTCACTTTATCTTTACCAACACCTGGATCTCTTCATAATGCTACAACAGTTTCTTTGAATTCTTCTTTAACACTCGAGCGCGTGTATGTCGGCAATGATGATGTGATTCAATTTGGAGAATCCTTGCGTGTTCGATTACGTGTCTATAAAGGAGACACAGAAAAAACTACTATCAAAGTTTTTGTAGGTGATGTCAGCAAACAAACCACAGTTAGTATTGAATCCAAATTTATTGAATCTGTTTTTACGCTGACTATTCCTCTTGTCCCTAATTGTAAAGGCAAGCTAAAAGATGGAACATATACTGTTGTTGCTGAAGGACTAGACACTGCAACTTCTCTTCCCCTAACTATTCAGGGATCGTCGAAAGACAGCTGTATTATTCTTAAACAGAATTCAACCGTCAACACTATCACTGTCAAAGAGGCTGCGAAACCCTTAAAACTCCTTCAGCCCACAGTGACTACGAGACTGTCCGACAACTTTATAAACGGAACTGAAAAGATTGTGTATGAAGCTAGCGATTACAAAGCACGACGCTGGGCAGTCTATTTCTTCTGCTTCACGTTAGTGCTATTGGTTGGAGCTTTACTCACCAGGGATTGATCCTATGAAATTAAAAGTACGAGCCATCATTGAAATTTTAGGTAGCCCAGAAGAGCATGTCAAGAAGACTATGCAGATGATTCTCGACAAAGTCAAACAGTATCCAGAAACTAAAGTCTTATCTGACAAATCTTTTCCCGCAGAAAAAATGGGGGATAAAAACCTCTGGAGCACTTTTAGCGAGCTTGATCTTGAAGTCAAGACAATACAAACCTTGACTGGCTTCTGCTTTGATTTTATGCCTTCTTCATTAGAAATTATTGAGCCTGAAGAAATGATGATGCAGCATCATGCCATCAGTGATGTCTTGAACGATCTTTTAGCACGACTGCATCAATATGACATGGTCTTGAAGAATGTTCACGCTGAAAATATCTTGCTCAAGAAACGCCTTGATGGACAAAAATCAGCACCAAAACAATAGCTATTTTCTTATCTTCTTAATATAATCATCAAATGCCTCATCCTTGACTACTTTCTTCTTTCTCATCATTGAGAATACGATACCAAGAACAATAATAGCCAAGGTCATCACCATTAATCCCAAGGGATATGAGCGTTCTGAAGTTTCCTGTCTCTGTTTAGACAGATTTGCTCTAATATCTGGATCTCTAGTAATTGGAACATTCTCTTTCAAGTCTAAGTCTACTGTTGTTTTATTTATAGATTCTCCAGATTCTTTTTGCCTGACTTCAATGTATATAGGGAATATAGCTTCCGTACCCATAGCTTCTGCTTTTAATATTCCAGGATATACGCCTGCGGAAGCATCCAATGCCTCATTGATGCTTAATGTAATATCAAGACTTTGCCCGGCAAGAAGCTGTGGAATAGTTGTAGTGTCCATGGTTGCAATTTTACGAATGTCGCCAATGAACTGCAAGACAATGTTTTCTAAAGAAAGATTTCCCTCATTTTTAATGCTCAAGATTCCAGTCAACACCATATCAGGGGTTATCGTTTTTCGGACTTCAGGCTTTGTCGCGATAAAGACTAGCACACCTTGCTGCGCTCTTGTTGTCTGGTTTTCCACATCTACAATCTGCTGTCGCTTGAGGATATTTATTTTATAATCAACTCCTTCATGGTTAATAAAAATTGCGTCTTCAGGTCCTAATTTTTTCTGATCTACGGCAAATCTAAAGAGGCGCTTACCATTGAAGTTCACTATCTGTAATTGATCACTATACGGATGTGTCACACTTTCTGAGGAAGTAATATTTAATGCTGTTCCGCCTTTCTTGTTTTCTATCTGAATCTGAAACTCATTTTGATCCGCATCTAATACGATGAATGCTGGAACAATAGAAAGTATAGAAAGTGGCTCGTTGATTATTGCTATTTGTTTTTCAACTGTGACTTCCTCGAGAACACCAGACCCGCTGTAAAGGATCTTTTCTATTCTAAAATAGACTGGCTCATTCACCACAATGGGCAAATCAAAGTACAGCAAATAGGAGTTAGCGCTGTATCGACTAAAAAATGGAGCTATAGGCTTTTTTACTCCATTGACATACAGACTGAATTGCTCTGCTTTGAGAGGCCTTTCTAAAGGCTCTGTAGTAATTACTGCTTGAACAGTTTCACCTGCACTATATCTTTCCTTTAAGAAATCAATATTGACTATTTCCTGCTCTTCTGCGACTCCAGACTGGATCAATAACAAACCTATAAACACGTATATTAATCGTTTTAGCATCAGGAAATCGCGTTATAGCTTCTTCAAAAGCTTTTTGGCTTCTTCTAAAGACTTATCAATATCATCTTCAATCTTTGATTTTGCCGACGAAGCTGTAGAAGGCCAATTCATCTTCTGTTGTTGTGGCTGAGCTTTCTCTAATTGCGAAGTAAATGGCCTGTATTCTTGACTTGGCTTACCTACTGACCTGCCTGCATTTTTTGCTTTTCCCCTTATATAAAAGAAAATTGCACTGCCGAGCAAGAGGAATACTATTAAGAAGATAATCCATTTACCTCCTCCGCTGCTTGACTCTGCTTCACAAGTACAAGAAAGTGTGCATAATCCAGGACAAACACCATCATCTGCACCATCACATTCTTCTGTGCCTTCGACAATATCATTGCCGCAGAACTCTTGTGGCTGGCTACTACAATCTGTTGAACATGCATTACTTGAACGCTCATAATCATCACATATATTATCTCCGCAGTAACAGTCAGCGCTGCAGTTATCGCTGTCTTCCCCCTCACTTACTTCGCACACATTATTTTCATTACAATTGGAACTTATGGTTTCACAGTCTTGAGGACATGACTCAACAGTCTCATCACCATTGCAGATGTTGTCACCGCATCTTCGCTCATTATTATATCCACCACCGCCTCCAGGGGAAGGCAAGGACACTGGAACATTGCTGAATGCA
>DATDXZ010000033.1:0-12279 GCA_035289145.1 Candidatus Nanoarchaeia archaeon | reverse complement strand
GTTACTTCTTTATCTATGTTGTCAACCGTGTCTAGGATACTTTTAGTTAACTGTGTGCTAATCTCCTTTGTTTTTGTACCTATTACTGTGTTCAATGCGTCTAAAACCATGTAAACTAGGTTCATACGCGAATTATCCACGTAGAAAACAATGTCTCCCCCATCTTTTAATGAAACATCCGCAGGAAAAACAGCACAGACATGAACAATACCTCTTTTAACGCCTTCTTCACAGGCTTGTTGCGATTCTATTTTTTCCACAGTAAACTTTTTCTTCCCCAGCTCATCAATCAATGAATTGCTTAATGTATTATAGGATGGAGAGTATGTCCCGATACGAACACCATAAACATTTGCAGTATTAAATGCCGCCCCGATCAACATAATCAATAACAATGGACCCAATATGATAATGAGTGCAGAACTCTTAGTTCTTGTTAACAGCTTGAAATTTTTCCCAATAATTGCCAGTATTTTGCTCATTTTTTCTTCGTTAGGGCTTTGAACACTTCCGACAACCCTGGTTTTTTAATATCTGCATAGATTAACCGCTCCTGATCATTTTCAATGATGTGTAGAATCATATGCAATGTTTTTTCTGCTTCTCCTGTGTACACAATGAGCTTGTTCTCTTCCTTTTCATAGTCCTTGAGATTCGCGAACTGAATAATGCGATCATAATTGCCTGATGCGACCTCCACATGAATCTCCTCTTGTTTACCATACAGTTTTCTCAAATCATCGGCTGAGCCTATATGCCTGATTTCTCTTTCATGAAGCACCGCTATGATATCGCAGAGATTTTCTACATCCTCCAATAAATGCGATGTAATAATAACTGTTGTTCCCTGCTTGTTAATCTTCTTGATCACATTGACAATGTCCCTTCTCAAAGAGGGATCAAGGTCTTCTGTTGGCTCATCCAGGATAAGTATTCTTGGCCTATGCACCATAGAGCAAGCTAAATCCAATCTTCTCTGCATACCTCCTGAGAGATTCTGCGCCAGGACATTTTTCTTTTCTTCAAGCTCAACAAACTGCAAAATTTCTTTTATATTCACTATCAATTCCTTATGATGCATTCCATATAAAACTCCAAAATACTTCATGTTTTCCTTAACTGTCAGCTTTTGATAGAAAGAACTATCCTGGCTTGTATATCCAAACTCCCTCTTTATTGCCCTCGCTATCTTCTCGATTTTTTTTCCCTGATAGAAAATATTTCCACTATTCGGCTTGTAAAAACCAAGCATAGTCTTAAGCAGAGTTGTTTTTCCAGAACCGTTAATACCTATAATCCCTATGATCTTACCTTCAGGGATATCCAGATTCACATTATCGAGAACTATACGGTCTTTAAACTTCTTGGTAAGACTTTTTACCTCTATTATGCCCATATCTTTCATTGAGTTTTCCAGTCTTTTAAACTTACTGGTGAACAACAAAAGAAAGCAGCTGGTTTACTTTTAGATATTTAGAGGCATTGGCAGGACATTCGAGAATATACTGGGCTTTTCTTGGAGGAGCAGCATACCACGTAAAGGGCTTGATATTCCTTACTATATGGATTATTTTTTTTCTCTTATCCAGCCACACCGCATCTATAGGAAAGAAAACAAACAACATGTCTATAGCGAACAAATTCTCCCTAGCGGAGGAAAGCAATAATGCCTGATTCTTTTTTAGTGGTCTGGAGAAGCGAAGACCTTTCGCAAGCAACAAAGCGCTTGTATATACTTTAGCTTTAAACAAAATATTCTTTTTTTTTCTAACAATGATTGATATCATTATTACTCTATTTGCGTTGTTAGCCTGCCAACACGCTGATGCAAGATTTGTGATCCTTTTTCTCTATAAATAATTATAATGTCTTGATTAAATTTATCTCCTACTTGTGTTGGAAGAGGTGTAGAACGAGTACAGTCCATATTCTGACATATACAAGGATTAGGGAGGAAAGTTACAGGATCTGCTCCACAGATAGTAATTGCGATCAAACTTGATGCACTCCCAGAGGTACAACAATTCTCGCGGACATGACCAGAAACTGTGAGATCGCAATTCAAGCCCACTTCTCCAGTCAATGGATTCGCATCTTTATTAGATCTCAAAGATCTTAAACTTCCATCCATGAATATCTGGTAATCGGGCAAGGGAAATGGTAATGCTATATTTCCAGCCATTCCCCCACATACTTCACTTCCCGTTGTTGGCTGTTTCTTATCAACATAGATCGCAAAAACATCTAGATTTCTTCCCATCCCATTTCTTACATTAATATAAATACTTTTATCTGCTGCTGTTGCTTTGAAGTCCTCACATGCCAATCCAGGGCCTAAGACACATTGCTGCGGCAAGAATTTACTTGGATTCAATACTCCGAAGAACGCTAATGCACCAATCGCAATTAATACGACTAGCAACGCCCAACCATAGGTCATCAAGAACTCCATGGCTGCCTGACCTCTGTTTTTCATATCTAACACTTTTTTTCTTTGCAAACATTATTCTTAAACTTATGTATGTACTCTAAAATGATAAAAACAAAACTTAGAAAACGATGAAAAAAGAAAAAAAAGAAACAACTAAGCTTCAACACCAACTACTAATTGACCTACTTTAGCATGACTTATATTGTTTGATCCAGAGCCTATAATATAACCGATTTGCAAGTCTCCTTTTAATTTACTTCCTAAAATCAAGTCACTAGATGCAGTACAGTCAAGTGTGAATGTAGCTGATGCACCATCATTTAAAGTAGCGTTCGTACCAGTTGTCTGAGTAAACGCACCATCACATGAAGGGTTGCTGTTAAGTAAATTTAGACTAACTGAATTCAAATTATCGCCTAGCCCATTTTGGATAACTATTGTAATTACATCATCGCTTGCTGCGGCTTTGAAGTCATTACATGCAAATCCTGGCGTTAACGTACATGAGTTTGGCAAGAATTTACTTGGATTCAATACTCCGAAGAATGCTAATGCACCAATCGCAATTAATACGACCAGCAACGCCCAACCATAGGTCATCAAGAACTCCATGGCTGCCTGACCTTTTTTCTGTATCATCAGACCACCTCTAGTTTTTATTTGCTTGAACATTGATAGATTTTCAACGTGCCAGTAGTATATAAAGTTTGCTTCTTTTTGCTACCCCTCTTCAGTTGTTCATAAATTATATATAGCTTCGTTGAAAAATGTTTCTTGAAAAGACATGCAGCAACACCACAAAGCACAATCTACTTTTGATTATCTCATTTTAACTACAGTTATTCTTGTGGTTATTGTTCCTTTACTTTTTTTCTCAACAAACCGTATTGATCAGAGCCGTGTTGCTGAACTACAAGATGCTTTAGAAGCATTAAAAGAAGGTGTAACACAGGTCAATAATCTAGGCTTCGGCACTTCAAGCGTAGTAGTTATTCGCGTTCCTAAAGGGGTTACTGAACAACGTGTCGGTACAAAACAATCTACTTCAAATCCTGCTTGGTGCAACCGAAACATGCTTTGCTACAGAGTAGCGGGCAGTGATCTTTATGTGAAAGTTCCTGCTGATGTTGCAGGCATTCTTCCTTTGAATGAAGGACTGCATCATGTCCAACTCTTCAACAACGGCACCCATGTTCTTCTCTATCAGTGCGGCAATAATAGAAGAGAAGCATTTGAACAATGCGACGGCACAGACAATAGTGCCTGCAGTCTAAGCGGAGACCCTGGACAATGTGCGTTGCCTAATGAAGCTAACTCTTGCAAATGCCGCTGCTTCAATAACAATGACTGCTCTGGATCGACTGGCCTCTGCGATACTGATCCTCTTAATCCTACTTATGGAGTTTGTGTTCCTTGCTCACAAGACGCTCAATGCGCAGCAAATGGAAAAGTTTGTCTAAGTGGACAATGTATTGACCCTACTCACCAATGCCGTAACAATGGTGATTGCGGCTATATTCTAGGTGCTTCATCAGGTGCACAAGTATGTAATAAAGCTGTTTGGAGATGTGAACCTTGCGATGTTCCTCCTCTTAATCCTCCAACTAAAGACTGCAACCCTGGCCATAGCTGCATAGTTCCCGGAGGATCTTCTTCTTATTGCGGCATTATTGGAACCCCCAATGACCCCCCTCTTGTGAATGCTGGATCTGATCGACAGACTGCTCTTCCTTTGAATTACATATCTCTTAATGGAACAGTTACTGATGATGGTCTTCTTTTAACAACTCCCACAATTCTTTGGACAAAATTCAGCGGATCAGGCACAGTTACTTTTGGCAATGCCAATGCAGTTGATACGACAGCAACATTCACTCAACCAGGCACGTATATTTTACAACTTAGCGCTTATGATGGACAGTATACTATCCTAGACAATCTTCAAGTTAGCGTCTTATGCGTTCATAATAGCCAATGTAATTATCCTGTCAATGTTTGTGTCGGCGGCAATTGCCAACCTTGCACTTTGGGTACTCAATGTACTTTGCCTCATGATCTCTGCAGTTCTGGGACTTGCACGACTGGTGGAAATCCTCTTTGTTCTTTCAATAGTCAATGCCCTGCATTCCCATCGCAAGTTTGTAACACTCAAACACGCTCTTGCGAGCCTTGCACATCTCCTCCTTCACGTTTATTCAAATCTTGCGGTCCTGGCTGGGCATGCCAATTATCTACAGGCAGATGTCAACCGTTTAGTGGTACACCTATTTGTGGCAATGATCTTCTTGAACTTGGAGAAGAATGCGAACGAACTCCTGATTGCCCACCCTTAGCAGGGCACACAGCTACTTGTGATGCAAACAATTGTCTATGCGCTTATTCGCCTATTGCTAGATCTCGAGATATTTTTTGAACTGGAAATAAGGCTAGTGTACTGTCAGGAGAAGATCCATGATGTTTTTCTTAACAATTAGTTATTTCCTTGTTGCTTCTTAGGTTCTCATAATTTCCAATAAACTATTTTTTCCAAGAACGTAGCATTTGTTTTGATTTTTTTCTGAAACAATGGCTAGACTTTACACAACCTCCAAAAATTCGAAAGGTTTATATATTTACGGAAGAAATTTTATTATATGGCAAGATCTAAGAAAGAGGTTTCCTTATTATCTTCTCGTCGTATTCTTTTGTTTTTAGGGATCATTCTCTTGCTGCTTTTTGTTTCGCAATCTGCAATAACTGGAAACTTCTTCAGCGCCTTTACTCGTTCGTTTGCTCGTGATAATACACAAGTTATTCCTTCTTCACAACAACAATCTGCTCAACTTACTAATGCAAACCAAGACTTTCTAACATCTCCACAGATCGGAGGTATAAATTCTCCTCCCGGATCTTGGCCTCGCTCTTATCCACCAGCGCCTCCAGGAAGAAATCCTCCAGGCACAATGGATTGTCGTGATGGCGTACAAGCAACAGCACCTACTTGCGATCAAGCATTAGCAGATGCATGTACTCAAGCTGAAACAGAAGGAAATAAAAATCAAGATTATCAACGTGAATGCAAAGATAGCTGTGAAGCACAGAATAAAAGATTTGATAAAGTTTCCTGTATCTGTCGCACTGAAATGCCAGATCCTCCAGAGAACCCTAGACGAGATCTTCCCTGTACGTTTAAGAGTCCAACCAGAACTTGCACTGCCCATGCAATGGCTATTTGCGATTGCAATTGTAAAGACAAGAAAAAAGAGGTGTTACCTTTATGATTTTCTTCAAAGCTCAGACAAAGAACATTCTTATCTCTCTTACATTACTCTTACTAATGGTTTCATTGTCTTTTTCATCATCTCATGTTCTAGCAGATCAAACATCGCTTAGCTCTGATGCTTGCACTCCTTTCTCGTTAGATACTGAACTACCTGCTATTGGAAGAGGTCCGACTTTAGATGCAGCTACTAAAAATTGTCAAGATAATGCTAAAAATATATGCCAGAAAACTCAAGCGATCATCGCCGATGTATGTGACAATATTCATGAATGCATCGCTGAAACACCAACACCACAAGAGATTACTTGTGTCATTGTTTCTTCTGCCTGCGTCAAAGCAGTTCGTCGAGTAGATGCAGATGGGGGATCTACTGTAAGATTTGATAGAGTACCAAATAAACTATGTGTAGCTATAGGCAAAATTCCTTGTAAAGCTAACTGTAAACTTAAACCTCAAAAAAAAGAACCTGCACCAACAGCCTAATTGAGCTAGCATGTTTCTCGGAATTTACTAAAAAATATCCGGTTCCTTTACCTCTCTCTTCATTATGACTTTTCCTCGCATTTACTTATCAGGCATCTTACTTTTTCTAGCTGGATGCGCATCGCCAACAATACTTGAACACCAGTCCTTTTCCATGGGAGTTCCTTCATGGGATCAACAGAGTCTTCTGACTTCACAAGGCATCCCCTATGGATTTACCGCCTCTGACGCTGACTGCATATTTAATCTTACTTTTACTCTAGACTCTTACTTGCAAACAGCACAACCTCTTTTTCAGGAACTACACTCGCTTGGTCCAAATGTCATTATGGATTATCAACTTTTAGATAATTTAGCTTTCATTGAGTATGTTCTTCCCAATAACTTGGGAGGATCTCTTAAAATTCTTTCCTGCCCATCAGGATTTACTTATACAGTTGATTATCAATGCTTGATGTCTGCACTTCCTGAGCGACGATCGGAAATTCTCAGTATACTTAACTCTATGGCTTGCTAACTCTCTGTTCAAAAACAACGCTTCGAGTAACGATATCTTTAAATAGCATTTTTTAGCGTTTTTTACTTATGGGAGAGGACGACGATACGGTTGGAATAGAAGAGAAAGAAGAAGGAATCTATTCTGATCCTGAAGAACTTCTTGAAGACGAAGATGAACTTGATGATGTAGATGAGGGCTTCATGAAGGGATATAATGAAAGCGAAGTCGTTGTCAAATGCGCACAATGCAAAAAGATCATTGAAGATGAAGTTGTTCAAGAAGAATTTGACGATGAGGTCTTAAAATTCTGCTCGCAAGAATGCCTAAATGAATACGAAGAAAAAAAACTCTCGAAGCTTTAACAGATAACGCCGAAGGTTACATACTCTACTTCTAACCATCTGATCTTGCCGTCAGTGTATTGGTTATTATCACCTTTGGTAATCGCGAACCAGCCTTCAGTATCTTGACCTATTTTGTAAACTCGATGGATAATTAGTCTTTCATTTTTCTTATAGGCGATCATATCACCTTCATGCACGTCTTTTGGAGACGCAGGCATAAACTCTAATCCATTACAGCCACTGTCTAAAGTCGGGACCATGGATTCTGTGTCTGCATAAGATGACCAGGAGATTTTTCTTCCCTTCAAATCCTTGAAATCGATGACTGCATGATCATTAAATACCTGGATGCTGTCTGCTTTAATACGATCATTGGGAGCTTGGACAGTCTCTTCTCGGGCTTCTCTAGTCAAAGGCATTTCCAACCTCTCTTCGGGGAAGTACGTCAAAAAGAGCACTCCGGCAATCATGCCTAAGAGGAATATAGCCATAAACCCATAGATTTTCATACCTGATCCAGGTTCTTGAGTCTATATAAATGTTTCTTTTTATAACCCCTCTAAAGTAGTAACTAACAAAAGATTATGATAGTTTGAAACTGGAATAATTCTCACAATTTTTGCAAGAATTAATTACATTAAGTTATAATATTCAAATTTGAATGTATCGAGTATGAGTACGGATTTCCAATCTGCTATGAGATCGGAAAATAGCCAAAGTCTGTGCAAGAAGCGTAGATGAAATTTGGAAAGAATATTTAACAACTGGAGAGATTCCAGTTATAGGAAATAGAATAGGTAGATCTTTGAAAACAATAGAACAATGGGAGAAAGACATTGTAAAAAAAAGCTTATTAAAAATACAGAATTTCTGAAATTTTACGCTTTTTTCAGAATACTTACAGAAGCCTAATAGAATCCAAATTTCTAGGCGCAATGGTCTCAATATGCGCTATTTTATAGAGCGATGAAGCCAGATCTAGACATTTGCTTGCTTCACCATGGTTGATAATAATCTTCTTGGGTCGGGGAACTAAATCATGAATAAAGCGCATTAACTCATTACGACCAGCATGACCTGTTAGAGAACTGATGGACTTGACTGTCATGTTTACCTTGACTGTTTCTGGGCGCTCTCCCGTGTTAGGCAGCTGCACTTCACGATCTCCTGCCTGCACTTTACGACCAACGCTGCCTTCATACTGATACGAAACAAAAATGACTGTATTCTTTGGATTGTCAGCGAGCGCTTTGAAATACTCTAAGGATGCCCCGGCGTTCAAAAATCCTGCAGTCGCTAAAATAATGCATGGGCCCTCTTCATTGATAATTTGCTCCTGCTCTTTTTTTGAACCTACGCGCTTGAAAATGTCCGATAAAAATGGATTCTCATCCTTGTGGAAAATTGCTCTGCGAATATTCCTATTGAGAAAATCAGGATAGGCGGTATGAATAGCAGTGATGTCCCATACCATACCATGGATGTAAATTGGCACCTTCATTAATTTACCAGTACGAACTGCCTCCTCCAAGATAAGCATAATTTCCTGTGAACGACCGACACCTAGCACTGGGATGAGCACTTTTCCACCACGCTCAATTGCTTGTCGTGATGCGTCGAGCAATGCATCTTCAGCTTCTTTTCTTGGATTCAACACATCTGTTTTAGCGCCATAAGTGCTTTCCATGATGACTGTTTCCAACCTCGGGAAGCGAGAGTCTGCAGCTTCTAATAAAGCAGTTCTTACATATTTGAAATCTGATGTATTATGCAAAAAGAGGAATCCCTCTCCTCCAAGAAAATTTTCGTATCCTTCTACTTGAAAGTCATATACCCACTTGCTTGTCGGCTGCACTTTGTTTATAGTTACTGTCTGGTCAAACATAAAATCAGATCGTATTATTTTTTCTCGCATCTTAAATTTCTCTTGTAATATGTCGATGCCGCAAGTCTTCGCGTTCCTATACGCAGACTTAGTCAAAGCCAGTTGTCCTTTCTTGGAGAGAGCAACCAAAGGTATTCTGCCCGCAAACCCAGCTTTATGCCTTATAGTTTTTATTATTGCTTTTAGTGCAGCAGAGCTGTTATTTTGCATGCCTATTTCTTTCATAAATTGGTTTATCTTCTCTGCTTCATAAATAGTTGTGATGTGCATTTTTGTATACGCATTATACTGTAAAGTTGTGACTATACCAAATTGCAAAAGCATAAATGTAATGTCTTGTATAAGCAGTTGATTTTTGCTTGATGCGTTTATGTATCTACCATATTCTTTTATAGTTATGCCTCCATCACCAGAAAAGTATCCATGTAAGAACTCTCTCATAATATCTTTATCAGCAAATCGAATTTCTTTGGGCACGCGTTTTTTGTACGCATTTAGGCCACATTGCAACACTTCACAAAGCAGATATTTTAGCTGTTTTGAATGGATCAGCAGATTGCTTGTTTCTTTTTCATTTCTTCTCAGATCGCTACCTGTGTTGCATGTCTTCTTTATGATGCCTCTGCATTCTCTCAGTATATCGAAATTGTTGTTTGTAACAACTACCGTTTGGCTATTCTTTCTTATGCATCCTTCAGCGACATAATAACCGAGAAATCTTGCGAACTCTTTTGTTATAGGAAATTTATGAGGCAAGGGTTCTTTGACTCTTGGATGACTCGCTATACCCAACATTTTCCAAACTCTTGTAATCCTTCTCACATGTACATGATACTTTTTCGCGATTTCCATCTTATACAACGCATATTTATAATGGTCAAATATCCATTGTTCAGCTTCTTTTCTGTCTTTTTCCTGTAAGTGATGAAATTTCTTCTTGTGCTCTTCTAGTTGTTGCTGCACTATGTCTTCATCATCTATGCTGATTCTTAGCTTACTTTTGTATTGCAGAAGATCTATGATTGGTTTTTTTGATGATTGTGGTATTGTCTTAGGTCCGATAATAAAATCTCCCACTTTTAAGTCTGCAACTTTTACCGCCCGCACCTCGCCTTCTATTACTGAGAAAACGCTGTGAGATTTTGTCACTGTGGCTTTTCTGCCGCTCGCAGTAGCAATTTCATAAAGGTCTTCATGAATGGGATGACGAATAAATCCTGTGATTTTTTTTATTGCTGTCTTGTACGTCTTAGGATCAAACACAATTGTCTTTAGTTCTTCTGGATTCGTGAGTTGCTCATATGCTCTTTTATTTTGGATCAACGCTGGATATTTTTTAAAGAGACCGTCAATAACTTCTCCTATGGGTTTGAAATCAACTTCATCGTTTTTATCCAAGACAGTGACTGGCGTTTTCCCATCTAATGAGTACAGTAAATTATGCAGTCCATTACCAATGTGCAGATGGACCATGGAGCTTCCAAGAATATGGCCTGCGTTGTAGAATGTCAAGCGAATATCTGGAGTAATATCAGTGACTTCGCCGTAGTCTAAACAAATAGTGTGCTTAACCATCTCGCGAATATCTGCGGCGGCATACAACGCTTTTTTTGCCTGCTTGAATGCAACACCAATATAATCTAAAGTCAATAGAGAAATAACGTCTCGTGTTGGAGCGGTAGCATACACAGGGCCACGATACCCCATCTTATACAAATAAGGAATGAACCCACCATGATCAATATGCGAGTGCGCCAAAATAACTGCATCTAACTCCTCTAGTCTGAATTCAGGGGAGTCTAATTGAGGATAGGCATCTGATTCTGAAGCTGCAACGTTAACACCACAGTCCATGAGAATACGAGATTCAGGTGTTTGCAAAAACATGCAAGAACGACCCACTTGACGACCTGCACCCAGCACAGTCATACGAATCCATTCTTGTTTCTTTTCTCCTCTTAACCATCCGTCGTAAATACGATGCCCTACCTTGTCCAAGAATTTTTTCCTGTAGTCATTATTTTCATATAACACTGCATGAATGTTCTCGATGATTTGTGATCGCAATGCTGGAGCTCTTCGAATCAAAGGGACCCAATAGATCTGCCGCTTGATGTCCCGCAGGAGCTCTCCTTGCTTTCCAATCGCTACACCTGGACGTTCAGCATCAATGATGACTATGGAACGAGGGATATCAAAAATAACATTAGTAATTCCAGCATCCACTGGAAGGATTTTTCGAATAATAGGCTCTGCTGTTTCAGGGTCTACGGCGATTGCCTGATCTGGGCGAAGCTCAACTCTTTTCTTGATAATACTGACAATGTTCCTGATAGCTTCATGATGATTGAGGAAGAACTCTCTGCTCTTGGTATAGAGAATAATGTTTGCTCCTTCAAAAATCGTCTCACTAATCTGAGCGTTTTCCGGTAAATGCTTTAAGATTTCATCAATAATTGTTGCCATAGTAGACCTTACTCTTTTTACACTCTTTTCTCAATAATGAATCTCTAAGAAGCGGTATTTATACGTTGATGGTATACTCTATTTTCTGCGCGAATACTTTCTTCACGCCTGCTTTTGTTATCGCGTATACATCGATACCATCACCAGTTGCCGTATCGCGCTGCAAAGCTGCGTTGATTGCACGGATAGCCAATTTTACTCCATCGCCCGTTGGGATGTCTTTCTTGTATAATGTATCCAAGACACCTAATGCAAAAATCATGCCAGAACCATCTGCAGTGTAATCTTCATAACTCATGACTGAGCCGTCAACACCAATGTTGTAGAGATGGAATCCTTCCTTATCTGTTCCTCCCAAAATGAGACCGACGATACCTGGGATCGCTGAAAACTTACGAATGTTATTGTAGACTATGACTCCCAAAAGACTAGCTACTTCCTTGACTAGAGGCTCCTTGCCTGTTCTCATCTTCTTGAGGTTTAACTCTGCCTTGATAATTTTTGTGATTAATTGCGCATCAGACACTAAACCTGCTATAGTCATTGCGATATTATCTGTAATGGGAAATACTTTTTCTACGTTACGATCTAGGACCATGCGTCCTCCTGCAGAAGCTCTCTTATCTGCAGCCATAACAATACCGTCCTTGCAGACAATACCGATGGTTGTTGTTCCCTTCTTAACCATGTCTTCTATTTGTGTCATGTAAATATCACCAGAAATATACTTGTATTACTTACTGGTTCTTTATAAATCTTCCGCTTACTTGGCTCTGTAGAAAAGTTCCCTGAATAGGGAACTTATTGCTCTCCGCAATGCAGAGCATGCAAGTATCTTGAAGCTTACTTCTCTATTTTGCATCCGCACTGTTACGGCACGTACCGCGCTGCCTGCTCTTCGCTTGAGCA
>DATDXZ010000032.1:0-12137 GCA_035289145.1 Candidatus Nanoarchaeia archaeon | reverse complement strand
GCAAACAACCTCTGCGAAGATATCTGCTCCCGCAACAATTCCGCATTAGGCAAAACATCGCTGCATTGAAGAGGCTAAACATTCCTAGAGGAATCTCTCTTGTAAACAAGAGAAATCCTCTTTTAACTATGGCTGTCTATTTTCTCCCAAATATATTTAAAGTAGCACTTACTTGCCGAAGGTATGGTACTATTAGGCTGGGAAAACTCATTGGGATGGCTTGCTTTTCTAAGCTTAATACCTTTCATTCTTCTTTATTTTGTCCGACCCAAGCCTGTTGAACTTGAAGTTCCTTCACTTATGTTTTTCATGCGATCGCAGCACGCTGCCAAAGAAAATTCTTTCCTGAAACGCTTTCGCTTTGATCTTTTATTTTTCCTGCAACTCTTAATCTTAAGTTTGCTTGCTTTATATTTTGTCAATCCGTTTACCAGTTTTGGCGGAGATATTCTTGTTGACCATGCTGTCTTTGTTCTTGACACTAGCGCGAGCATGCAAGTTGACGATCGTTTTTCTGAAGCCATTTCCTTAGCGCAAGAAAAATTAGCTCGATCAAACACTTTTATTTTAGTAAGCAATTTGCCTCGTATCGGCGCAGAAGATATCTCTAAATCAGATGCCGGACGTTTCTTAAAACAACTAAGAGTCACTGCCGGCAGATCTAATATCGGTGACGCCTTAGTACTTGCAAATCAATATATTAAAGGCAAAGACGACCAAGTTTATGTCATTAGCGATTTTATTCCTACAGAAGGAATTACTCTTGAAGCTGCAAATAATGCGCTGCAATCAAAAAATGTCGTTCCTCAATTCCTCTCTGTTAAAGGGAAAAAACAACACAACAATGTAGGCATTGTTGATCTTCGCCTGGATGATGCTGCAACTACTGTCTATTTCAAGAATTATAACAACCAAGAAACATCCATTACTTTCTCCGTTAATGACCAAGAGAAGAATCTGAAGATCAAACCGCAGTTTATTGAACCTTACTCCTTCAAAACCAGTCTGGGACAAACAGAAGTCCGCATTCTTGACAAAGATGATCTTCTTGCTGACAATGTAGCTTATATAAGCGTACCTGAACACCAACGCCTCTCTGTGTTATTGATTACAGATGCTCCTGCAAGATATTTGAAAGCTGCCTTGCAGTCTTCAGGCAAAGTTGATGTGACTATGACGCCTTCCAACAAACTTCCCAAAGGATCTTTCGATGTCTATGTTTTACATGAAGTTTCCGGCAAGCTGAATAAAGATCTATTAAACGCACTCACTGCAGCAGTTGAAGACGGCAAAGGACTAGTCATTCATGCACAAGCAAACTCAAATGCCCTTGATTATGGCGAACTTCTTTCTTTAGACCTTCTCGCTTATACTGACGATGCAGTCGTCGAGATCACACAATTAACAAAACTAACCAAAAACATTGTCTTCGGCGATTTACGAAAATATTTTGTCACGAACAATGAACAAGGTGTCATTCTTGCAGTTGCAAACAATGCTTCTGTCTTAACTGTCGCACCCTTGGGATCTGGAAAAATCATCTATTATGGCATCGTTGAAGAAGAAAGTGAATTCTCCTTGCAACCTTCATATCCCATTTTCTGGACAGGAGTCGTTCGATATCTTGCAGGACAAGGAGATTTACATGACTTCAACGTCGAGACCGGAAGCACACTTTCCTTGTCTTCAAAAAAAGAAGTCAAGACTCCTTCCCGAATCATCGGCACAAATACTCTTTTCTTTGACGAGCCAGGATTCTACAGTTATGACACTAACGTAATCGCAGCCAGCTTAGCTGATGAGTTAGAATCTAATATAGACGCTATCAGTGTTGAAAATGCTGCTGCTTCTGCTCCTCTCAGCACATTTACAGAAGAGAAACGCTACAATTTAGAAAAGATAGTGCTCATGCTCGTAGGCATCTTTTTATTCTTAGAGTTGTTCTTCATGAAACTACGAGGTGAAGTATGATTAATCTCAGACTCTTAGCAAATTATTTTGAGAATCCTGTTATGCTTCTCTGGATTCTTCCCGTACTTATTGTCTTGTTTATCTTGCTGCTATTAGGAAAACCAAAACATCATACAGACCAACAGTACCTCAGACGCAGAAGAAGAACCATCTTCTTTACCAGATCATTCATTTTTCTCTGCATCTTACTCGCGCTAGCTTCTCCTTTCCTCCTTCGAGAGCGTTTTATTAAGGGAGACTATTCTATCACTCTCATTGCTGATAACTCAACCTCATTCCAAATATTTGATATGCAAACTGCACAACGATTGGAAGATAAATTATCTGATTATATTAAAGTGAATACTGTTATAATTGGCGATGCAAGCAACACACCTTTGAGTGATATACTTATAGAACAGCTTCAGGATGGAAAAAATGTTTTGTTGATCACTGACGGCTATAATACCATCGGACCTGAACTTAGCAGCGTTGTTTTACAGGCAACGAAGGTTAACGCTTCTATTCATGCTTTACAGCTTCAACCTTTAAAGCTAGACTCCTCCATTATTATCACAGGACCTGACAAACTTTCCCCAGGTATTAAAAATCTCTTTACTGCACATATTCGAGGAAGCAACAGCGCTTCAGCGAAACATATTATGATCACTGTTGATGGAAAGAAAATCATTGACATACACACCAGCGATATCGAAGTTCCTTTCTATCAAACATTTGATGAGGGAGCTCATGAAATTATTGCGACTCTCGATGACAAAGATTACTTCCTTGAGAACAACCAGTATCTCAAAACAGTCAAGGTCATTCCAAAGCCAGAAATTTTATTTGTTACTCAGCAAGAATCTCCTCTACTGCCACTACTAAAGCAACTGTATGATGTCAAGGTCGTTTCTGACTTAAACGTATTAGACAAACAAAAGTATTATGCTATTGTTATAGATAATCTTCCTTTTTCTGTTCTAGAAAAAGATCTTGCCAAACTCAAAGACTATCTCTCTGATGACAATGGTGTGTTCTTTATAGGTGGAGAAACTTCTTTTGATAGGGGTGGCTACAAAGGAACTAAACTTGAAGAGATGCTGCCTGCATTTGTTGCTGTCGCTGAAGAGAAAGATGAAGGCATTGTGAATATTGTTATCACCATGGATATTTCCAAGAGCACCACTCTGGGGTATGGTTCAGGCAGCGTGTCACAAGTAGAAAAAGCAATTGCTTTGAGTGTTATTGATAATATCCGAGACACTAGCCAGGTAGGTTTTATAGGATTTGACAGCCAAACACATATTGTTTCTGAAATTTCTCCTTTAGGAGACAAGCGCCATGATCTTATGCAAAAAGTTCGCAGCTTAGCTAAAGAAAGTAGTGACTCATATGTTCCTGTTGGTCTTGAAGGAGCCATTCGGATGCTGCAAGGCGTCTCTGGTGGGAAAAATATTATTTTTATTTCTGACGGAAGATCTGGAGGCATAGGACAGGCACGATCTCTTGCTGTAACAGCATTAGAGCAAGGGATTAAAATTTATGGTGTTGGTGTTGGTGATGAAACGGCTTGTATTCGTCGCAATGCTGCAGGAGACTGCCTTCTTCAACCTTCTGAAATGTATGGTGTTGATGCTATCAAGAGTATTGCCTTAGCTGGCGGAGGAGCATATTTTACAGGAGCTAAAACACCTCAGAAGGTCAAAGTGCTTTTCGGCGGAGGAGAGCAAGACAAAGACAAAGACATCTTTACAGCGACTATTTTAGATGAAGGACATTTTATTACTCAAGATCTTGAACTCAGTGCTCAAGTCACTGGCTTCAATACAGTTATACCAAAATCGACTGCTTCTCACTTGGTCACGACAGATTCTGGAGAGCCTTTGCTGACTGTCTGGCGTTATGGTGTCGGTCGCGTAGGAATTCTTACGACTGATGATGGTTTACAGTGGGGTGGAGATTTACTTGATGGAGAAAATTCTTTGTTGTATACTAGAACATTGAATTGGCTTATTGGAGATCCTGAGCGAAAGAGTGATTACTATGTTACTGCTCAAGATACTCATATTAGACAACCTACAGAGGTCAAAGTCAAAGCACAACAACAGCCTGTAGCGGCAGAACTTACATTTTATAAACGAGACGATCAACTTTATGTTGCCACATTCACTCCCTTGCAACAGGGATTTCAGGCCGTTCTCGGCACCAAATATGCTGTCAACTACAACAAAGAACTGGAAGGCATTGGATTAAATCCAGAACTGAATGAGCTTACGCGATCTACCAATGGTCAATTCTTCACTGAAAACAAAATCGAAGAAATCGTTGCCGCAGTCAAAACACAGTCAGAAAGACCTATTTTCAAACGCTGGTATTATCGATGGCCATTCATCATTTTTGCAATGCTTATCTTTCTGTTTGAGATCTATCTCCGCAGAACTGTAGGACAAAAAACTATTTAAATATGAACCTCTGATTTTGCGCTTATGAGTCTTATCCATGAATATATGTCTGAACGTCGAAAAAAGAAGCTAGAAGAAGTTACCAAGGCATTAGAACAACTCAAGCATGAGAATGTCGCGACTGACGCTCTTAAACCAAAAAGCACTTTAAGCACCTCTGCATCTCATCTTCCTATGCGCACTGGCAAAGATTTATTGTTTATAGGTATCCTTCTTGTTTGCGTAGTTGTGCTGGTTATTACCAGCTTCTACTATCGCACGCAGTATTCCAAGCTCGATATAGACTATCAAGAAAAAGTAAGCAGACTTGCAACATTAGACGCTGATCTCCAAGAAAATATTGATGACCTCGAAGCTGCCCAAGAGAAGCTAGATGATCTAAAAGCTTCTGAAAAAGATGTGCTTAGAGAACGCGACCGATTAGAAGCAGAAATAGAAGATTTAGAAGATGAAATCAGCGCTAAACAAGACGAGCTTGACGCCCTAGAAATAGAAGTTACCAACCTCACCCGAACAGTCACCAATCAGCAACGAGATATCATTTACTGGAGAAATTGTATTGAAGATGAACTAAATGAAAACTTGTCTGTGTGTGATTAGATAAACTATGGACCTTCTTAAACAATCGCTGAAGCAAGTAAAACAGGTTTTATTTTTTGTCAGTTTCTTCAATAGCTTTGTCAATTCTATAATCGTCTTGTTGCTCTTTACGCTAGCTTTTTTCTTCTTCAATTTTTCTTGGATCTATGCATTAATTCCTTTCGGCCTTTTTTTAATTGTCAATACTGTTCGCGGTATGCGCAAGATTGGTTATTATGATGTTGAAAAGAAGATTCCTGACTTAGAGTGGCGATTACGCACTTCTGCAGACAATGCTGACCGCAATGATGAGCTCGCGATGGATTTGCACCATGATGTCTTAGAAAAACTCCATCAGGTGAGCGCTACACGCATCATGAACAAAAAGCAAACTATTTCAAAAATGACAGCCATTTTAGGTCTATGCCTCCTTCTTGGATTTGTTTCTTTTAACAGCATCCATTTTGACGACGTTCTTCCTTCTATTCGAGAAGGGACAAATTCCTTTACTGGCTTCTTTGTTAAGACGACTAACCTCTCTGACGTTTCCTTTTTTGACGATAAACAGGAAGATACTTTGTATGGTGATGATGAGCAGATCGATTATGGAGGCAAAGAGCAAGTCGTAGAGCTTAATCAAATGCTTGGCCTTGTCGATGTGAATAACTATAATCGCAATGGAGAAGGAAAAACATTTAAAGGAGGATCAACAGGCACAGGCAACCGTGAAGCACTTGGCAGCGAAAACTCCAAGGAAAATATAAATGAAGAAGATCAACAAATAGTAAAAAAATATTTTGACACCATCAACCAACCATGACTACTGAATCTATCCAAAAAGCAAAAGAAGCATTTGAGTTTATTTTTAGTGAGGTAGGTAAAGTTGTTGTAGGTCAGCAAGATGTCATCAAACAAATCATTATCGCCATTCTTACAGAAAGCAATGCACTTCTGGAAGGATACCCAGGGCTAGCAAAAACATTAACTGTCAGCACTTTGTCCAAACTTATGGATCTCAAGTTCTCACGCATTCAAGGAACTCCAGATCTCATGCCATCAGATATTACTGGCACCTATGTCTTAGAAGAATCCAAGGCTGGACGAGAATTCAAGTTCCAACCAGGGCCAGTGTTTGCCAATGTTGTGTTAATGGATGAAATCAATCGAGCAACACCAAAAACTCAGTCTGCTCTTTTAGAAGCAATGCAAGAACGTCAAGTCACTGTCGGCAATCACACCTATAAATTAGAGAAACCTTTTTTTGTTTTAGCAACACAAAACCCTATCGAACAGGAGGGAAGTCTAAGTCTTGATGAAACTGTATTTGTTAATGGTGAATTAAGAACTGGAAAAGAACTTCTACAAGAATTAAAACGCGCACCAGATATAGAAAATGAAAATGGCATGAAGCTTTACCAGATTGATGGGTGGACTTGCGCTTTAGATAGTGATGCCTCTCTTCATAAACAGCCTTGTTTTCTTTATACACTCCCTTACTCTGACGAATTTATAACTATCACAACAAAGACTGGAAAATCTATTTCTGTCACTAAAAATCATCCCTTCTTAGTTAATGATCATGGAGAAATAGCATGGAAAAAAGCAGAAGAGCTTACAAAAGAAGACTATCTTGTTAATCCTGCATTCATACCTATTGACCAAAATTTCCTTATCATCATGAGCCATCAAGAAGCTATTTCTTCTATGACACAAAAACCGATTCAAAAAAATATTCCTTTTGATAAAGACTTCGCCTTCTGGATTGCTTGTGTACTCTCTGATGGACATATAGGAAGTAAAAATGTCTCCTTTTACCAAAAAAATTACCCTTCAACAATGAAGAGATTTATTACTGTTTCAAGAAACTATGGATTTAAACCTTATATTTATACCGCAAAAAATGGCTGTGTTGCTGCAACTATCTATTCAAAGCCTCTTGTGGAATATCTTCGTATACGATTTGGGGTCATTGGAGGTAAAGATAAAGAGATTCCTCGATGGTTTTTACAATTTTCGCAGGAGATGCTTCGAGAGTTTGTTTGCACCTTCATTGCTTTAGAGTCCTCTCTTCGTGATAATCGAGTAACATTTACGCAGAAAAGCCAAAATAATATTAGCCTTATTTCTTATATGCTCTTGCGATTTAATGTACTCTCATGGATACATTACGATAAAAGAATATGGCGATTGAAAATACAGGGAGAAGACTTTGGTAAATACCTTACTTTGATTGGATGGGTAGAAAAAAAGAAACTAAAAGGACTTAATTTACAAAGAAAAATACGCTCCAGTTTTAGAGTAGTCCCTGTTGACAGAAAAGCTATTCTTAGATTAGTTGAGTGCCTTGGACTCAATAGATTTCATACTCTCAAAGGAAGAAAAACATTAACAGAAAAGTCATGGTATGGTAGCTATCGAGGCATTAAAGATGGTGAGATCGTGATGTCTCGAGAGAGTCTTTCTCGTTTTGTACAAGACATACAAAAAGAGATCGATGAAAGAAAAGAAAGTGTCTTTGAGGTATATTTAGATACTGATCCTAGAAGATATGCGGCGGGCATAGGCATTTCTTTATCAACTCTCGCTCAAGAGCTAAGCATTTCTCATAATCAGGTTTGGAATATTTATAAAGGAACTCTCTGTGCTGTTGAATCACAAGTAAAAGAATACCTTAAGGAAGAATTTACTCAAAAGATAAAGGAAGCTGAACAATTATTATCTTATTGTAAGTATTTACTGAGTTCACATATTTATTATGACCAAATTAAAAAAATAGAGCATACACCTTCAAATGGTTTTGCTTTTGGTTTGACAGTTCCTGGTACGCAAAATTATCTTGCTGGTTTTGGTGCTTGTGGCATTAACCATAATACCTATCCCTTACCAGAAGCACAGAGCGATCGTTTCCTGTTCAAGATCAAAACACAGTATCCTACTTTCAATGATGAAGTAGAAATTGTGACTCGCTATACTGAGTTCGATGAGAAAGGAGCACCAGAATTAAAACCTTTATTGAAAAAAGAGACTATTTTCAAGCTCCAACAACTTGTCCGCCAAATTCCTATCGCACAGGACGTCAAGAAATATGCAGTTGAAATCGTCAAAAAGACGAGAGAGCGCAAAGAGCTCATTGAATTCGGAGCATCTCCACGTGCTTCCATAGGTTTAGTTCTGGCAGCAAAAGCAAATGCGCTTCTTGATGGAAGAAACTATGTCACCAAAAACGATGTTAAAGAAATGGTGTATCCTATCTTGCGCCACCGCATTATTATCAATTTCGAAGCAGAAAGGAATAATTTCAATGAAGATGATGTTATTGGTTACCTGCTAAAATGATCGAAACTGATTTCTTACATCATCTACATCGACTCAGCCTCATCATCAATAAACGTGTTGCATCCAACTACATCGGCCAGCGAGGAAGCATTCACACAGGCCAGGGGCTTATTTTCAAAGACCATCGCATGTATTCTCCCGGTGATGACTTTCGCGCTATTGACTGGAAAGTGTATGGGAGAACTGACAGACTGCATATCAAACGTCGTGAAGAAGAACGCAACCTGACTGTGCATGTCATCATTGATTTCAGCGGCAGCATGAACTTCGGCAGCAGAGCCATGAAGAAATATGAGTATGCTTCTATGTTAGGCATTGGCTTTTCCTATATGGCTTTAAAAAACAATGAACGTTTTGTCTTATCTACTTTCTCTGATAAGCTTGAACGATTCAAGGCAAAGCGCGGCAAACGACAACTGGTAGCAATTCTAGATTACTTGCGCACCAAAAAACCAGAAGGAGAATCTCAATTTGAAGCGTCATTGCAGCAGTATTCCAAGTTTATTGACTCACGATCGATGATTGTCATTATTTCTGATTTTCTCTATGAGCCTGAACAAGTGAAGCGCGCCTTGTTTGGCTTCAGGAACAACGACATTAAACTAATCCAAGTGCTTGATGAGATCGAAATGAACATGGATCTGACTGGAGAGTTCCAATTGAAAGACAGTGAGACACACAGCACCTTGAGAACACATATTAGCCCTTTCTTACGCAAAAATTATTTATCTAAATTGCAAGATCATAATCTTCGCTTGAAGCGGCTTGCTGAGAGCTTAGGAGCAACGTTTCACACGTGCTGCATTGAAGACAACATCTTTGACTCTATGTTTCGAGTTTTGCGCAAGTAAATAGTGTGTGATGCCTTCTATATGCGACAGTGTTGTATGCTTAAATAAAAAGTCTCTTGGTTTATTGTCCACTTTGATGCCGTGTTGCTGGCAATATTGGTTGAGTTTCGAGAATAATTTCTTTCCTTCTGCATCAAGATCTGTCAGAATAATGATTTCTTTTTCTTGTATGGATTCAGCAACTTTATAAAACGGCTGTTGCGCTACGAGCTTTATATTTTTAATGCCTAAGGACTCTAAAGCAATTTTATCACTCTCTCCCTCTACTAAAATTAATAGCTGTTCTTTCTCGAGATAAGCTAACCATTCTTCAAACGAAGTTAGAGTATTCTTTCTCATTTAAGGTATAATCTCTGGTCCGAAATACTTCTCATATGAGAAATCCTTCAGAGAAATCATTTTTTTATCTATTAATGCTTGTAGCAACGGTTGCTTTTTTTTGACTGCATCGATAAGATGCTTCACGCTCTGGCAAATTAAAGCATTACCCATTTTAGGCCATAATCGCGCGTAATTCTGATAGAGACATCTTCCACCACAAAGATCGAGATATGAACATTGCAAACAATCCCCTTGAACTGTCATAGGTTTTATGCTTTCTGAAGCCTCATTTACATTTCCCGCATAGAATGTCTTTACCGCATTGGTGACTGGGCATGCACTAATCATACCATTAGTCGTTATTGCGAATCCAGTATGTCCTGCACCACAACGCATTGATGTTTTTTCCTGTCTGAGAACACTTTCACTAATGCCTATAAATGGATATAACTTGTATATCTTTCCTTTCTTCATTTGCGTTATCCACCATTTCATAAGTCTTGTTATGCTAGTATTATACTGTTCTATAAACTTTGTGAAGTTCACTTCCTCAAAATCTGCCTTGTAAAAACCAGCATCAATCTGCCAATGTACACTATCAAAGAGACCTTTATTCACTAGCCTTATAATAGATCTCACAGAATTATAAACATCTGGAAATTCTCGTGCTATTGTCATTCTTGCAACAAGTTCACCCGTATATCCTTCCTCTCGAATCTTTTTTATATTTTTTAGTACTCTGTCATAATTGCCTATGCCACGATTGTGATCTGTCCTTTTTTTATTTCCATCAATAGAAATTAAAATCTTCCTGATTTGTTTTAAATATTTATAAGGCAGTCTGTCTAATAATAATCCATTTGTCTGCATTCTGTATTGTATTTTATCTCCAAAGAAGTCCATAATCTCCTGCATTTTAGGAATCTCTATCAGTGGTTCTCCACCATAAAAAATAAGCACATCATCTTTCTTCAAGAATGCATCTAACTGTTTTACAGTCACTTCGCTCTTTGTAGGCGCGCTTTCGTCGAACTGCAAGTTATCATTTTTTATTTCGAACTCCTGTGGGTTCATCGATTTTTCATAACAATATGTACATTTACGATGGCAGAATTCTGTCAAGATGAGATGGTAGTACATATGTGTGTTTTCTCTATGAATCTGACTTTCCGATTATATTTATATAGCTAACTGTTTAGTATAATTTATTTACTTCTCAAAGAGCGACGAAACTATAATATATCCCGAATTATCAAATAATTTATGATTCTTAATGAGGCATTAGCTGAATTTGTAGGCGCTTTTATAGGAGATGGATGTATGTCTCAATTTCTCAAAAAAGGTAGAACTAAGAAGTCTACAACACTTTTATTTACAGGGGGCTGGGATAAAGACTCAGATTACTATATAACTATTATTAAACCCATTTCTGAAAAGCATTTTCAAACTTCTGTAAGAGTTTACCATCGACTAGATGATAATAGTGTTCGATGTTTTGTTAATGGATCTAAGGTTATAGACTTTTTACATTCATTAGGTTATACTTTTGGTAAAAAATCTACTACAGTTTTTATTCCTTCAACTATTTATGCTGATACTGATTTAAGCATTGCTTGTTTACGTGGTATTTTCAACATGGATGGGTCTATCTATCAACGTTATAGCAAAAGATATAGAAATCATCCGAAGCACTATAATCATTATAAAGTAATTCAATTTACTTCTAATAGTAAACAGTTACTTCTACAAATTAAACAAATCTTAGAAAAACTTTCCATACCTTCTAATAAGATCATACCAGATAAAGATTCTTTTAATTTAAGAATAACTAACCAACAAGATATAGAACTTTTTCTTACAACAGTAAAAATGAATCATCAATACCATATTCAACGTATTAGAAATATAAGCGGATCCTGTGGGATTTGAACCCACGACCCCCGTGTTAAGAGCACGGTGCTCTACCAGCCTGAGCTAAGGACCCTTACACAGAATGTCTTTCAGATGGTTTAAAAGTCTTTTTCTTAACGCTTGTAATAGTTCTTATAGAACTTGGCTGGCTGCCGTATAAAATAGAACAGAGGCCATACGAACCCTGGAATAGCCACTAAAGTCACCACCAAAGATGAAGTTATTCTAAAGAGCCATTGACCTACTTCTGAAGTGCCGAAGAGAGGAAACACTAATGTCTGGAAAAACATCTCTGGATTCCAGGAGAGAAGAATAGGAAATGGAACTGCAAGCACTGCCACACACAGAATAAACCAACAATGCTTTTTGTTTTTTTGATAAGTGTAGAACCAACTGAGGCCTCCGACCAAGAAAGTCAGAAGAATTGCCGTGCTTCTCCACTTTCTCTTTTTTCTGTAGAAATCCTTGAGATGCAATGCCAGCAAGACACACAGCACTACAAATAGGTAATACTGCAAAAATGAAGGTGATCCAACCATCTACTTTCTCTTGTGCTCTTCTTTATAAAATTACTTTTCTCAAGTCATTAGTAGACCGTAAAGTTAAAAGAGGATAAGCTTTTATCCTCCAAATGACTCGATATTCTGAGAGAAAAGAGGGTTATAATCATAAGGGGGTTGCCCTAAGGAGGACAACCCATGATATGCGTCCATTGCAGTGGAACACA
>DATDXZ010000031.1:0-4857 GCA_035289145.1 Candidatus Nanoarchaeia archaeon | reverse complement strand
CTCTAACACGAGAAGTTAAAGCGTGGACAAAAAGAAGAAACAGACAAAGGAAGAAGATTAATTGGTCATTCACAAAACAGAAAGCTGATAAAAAATTAGGGAAATATTATGTTTCATAATTAATGTGTCGAGGTACTAGCTTCTTCAGAGAGAGTATCATTCAATCCCTTAAGACGTAAGCATGGTTGTTTCATACATACTCCATTTTTGGGAATAGTACCATCTCTTACATGTCTCTTCCAAGGAACAATGGTGTCGTTTGTAAACAATAGAGAATTATCGTCGGTAATTAGTTCTGAAGGTGGCTGAAAGTCATAGCCTTGTCTTGTAAAAAAATGTAAAAAAATATCAACTATTTCTTTTCTTTCAAGATCAATCATCTTTTATATCAAACCCTAAAAGTTGTTTAAGTTTTTCTCTTGGACCTGCCCAGACATATGTTGGTAATCTAGGTCCTTGATCTTTTCCAAATAAAAGTTGATAAACATTTCTAAAAAATGTTCTCTGTGCAAGTTTCTTCTCAGGATCGCTCATTTCTGGTCTTTTTGGAATCGCATAAAGAGCACTCTCTAGACTTTCTATTGAAGAGAGATCAGCTCTGGCGACTATTTCACGGAACGCGGCTATTTGTTGTTGTTGATCAGTAGGAAGAGCTCTGTAATAATCAGTATTTGGCGCTCCCACTAGTTTTGATCTGCCTTCTGGAAAATATTGATCCATCCACTTATGACTTCTTTCAAGCCGATCATCTACACCTTCTACATCGAATTGACTTCCAGCTAGAGCGAGAAGCTCATGAATTCTTTGTTTGTTAAAATCTGTTGCATCGCCCATTCCTGCAATTTGTCTAAATGAGATGGGATTTCTTTGTAGTTTTGTGCCTTCGTTGATCATACTTAAAAAAATTTCTTGCTGGATTTGCTGCTCAAGATTTCCAGAAACAAAGTCTAAGACTCTTCTGTCAAATTCTTCATGAGCTCGAATAACATCTATATCGAAAGCAATATCTATAGGTACATTTGGCAAAGACCTGCAGTATAACCAACGAACCATCATTGGGGAATAGACTTCTAATAATTCAGCAGGAGAAAAAACATTTCCCTTTGAACTAGACATCTTTTGAGACATTCCCTTTATCCTAATAAATTGATATTCTAAAAATTGAGGAGGCTCTATATCAAACAGTTCTCTCGCTATTTGGCTTGAAACATGATAACTTCCAAGGGGAGATGCGTGATCAGGACCGCCAGGTTCAAAATCTACGTTTTCATGTCTCCATCGCATGGGCCAATCTATTTTCCACGCGAGTTTAACTTGATGATCTTTGGTAAAATCTATTGTATCTTGTTTGCCAGTTTCTTCGCATAGATAGGTGAGTTTGTTTTCACCATCATATGCTAGAATCTTAGTAGTATCTTTTCCTGTGAATCGAGAATAAACTGAAACTGGGAAATATTCATCTAGTTCTTGAGGTGTCATCCCCTGAGTCATATTTCTAGCGATAACTTGCCCAAAACGACTTCTATTTTGAAGAGCAAAGCGAATGTTTTCATCGTATGCACCAGATTTATACATCCCATATTGGCGAATAAACTCTGGCTGAACTCCTAATTTTTCCATTGCTGATTCAAATATTTTTTCAAATCTTTCTGCATAAGAACTATATTCGCCATAGGGATCAGGAACTTCTGAATAAGGGTTTCCAACAGATTCTCCTAAAGAAGCAGGCATATTTGCTGGAACTTTTCTCAAACGATCAAAATCATCCCAGGAAAATAGGAATCTTGTATCTACCCCCCTATTTTTTAAAGCTCTGTATACGAACTCAGCAGTCATAATTTCGCGTAAATTTCCAGCATGCACTATTCCAGAAGGGCTTATTCCAGACGCACAAGTAATCATTCTGCTTGGGAATCGTTGTATAAGATCATCCGCGACTCTAAAAGCCCAGTGTTGTGAAGTCATATCTTTTAAAATATTTATAAAGGTATATAAGCTTTACTGTATAGTGGTAAAAAAGAGAAAAGTTATTTAATTTTCATCTCTTTTAGTAGAATAGAAATACTTTTTTCGAAGCTAGTCAAGAACGGGGTCGCCCCAAAACAAAATTTGTTCTTAAAGTCTTGTCAACGCATCTTTCAATGCTAGATTCGTCTGCTCCAAATCCATGGCGAAGCGCTGGACATCATCAAATAAGATCTCTTTAGGCTCATTCGCGTCAATCTTCGCGACAAGTGAGCGCGCCTGTGCTAGTCGCAGTTCAAGATCATTCTGAAGATAAGATAACGATTGTGTCTGTTGTCCAGCGCTGTCGATCGCGTAGAGATAGGATAATATTGATTTCAGAATAGATTGAGTAAGGGAAACTTCTTCTTGAAGAGTGACAAGCTGTTCTCGTAGTGCATCAAGATCCAAGTTTTGCAGAAGCAGAGTTTCACGGGCAGATGCTGATCTTGGATTTCTGTTGCGGATAATAAGGTATTCTGTGGTGTCTTCGTCATCGTCGTCATAGGAGCCACACCCCTCATCAACATCGCCGTCGCAGTCATTGTCAGCGCCATCATCGCAGAGCTCATCAGCGCCTGGATAAGAGTTTCTGCCTATAAAATCATCAACATCATCGCAGTCGCCGCATTGGCTAAACTCAAGGTCGTTGCAGCATTGGATCATTTGATTGCATGAACTCTGGACATTGAAGCATCCAGCCCAGGCAAAGCCGTCATTGTCAGCGTCTGCTTGTTCATCAGGATAGTTGGGGCATTGTGATTCGCATGAGTCTATCGGTTGTGAGCATTGGATGTTGCATGGCCCGGAAATAAGAGGGCAGGGATCGCAGCTATTGCCTATGCCATCCAGATCATCATCTTCTTGGTAAGGATTGACAGTGGTTGGGCAGTTGTCATCTTCATCACGAACACCATCTTGATCAGTATCTGTAACAGGGTCACAAATGTCTCCTAAGCCATTAGAAGGTCTATGACTATCATGTTGGTCAGGATTATATTCATAAATACAATTATCGCAAACATCTCCAACACTATCTTCATCATAGTCTTCTTGTCCAGGATTAGAACGTGTGGGACAGTTGTCATTTTCATCGCAGATATGATCTCTATCTTGATCGCTAATGCAGACGCGAGGCTGGCAGGCGTTGTTGAGGCACACATAAGTAGTAGGACATTCAACATCACTTATGCAAGTATAGTGCTCGCAAAATTGATTGTAGCAAAGATATCCAACAGAACAGTCCTCATGAGTGACACAAGTCTGTTGATAAATTGGGGAAGAAGAAGAGGGAGAAGAAGAAGAGGGAGAAGACGTTGGAGCGGGGGCGCTAGATTCTTCATTAGTTGTTGCATATCCAGTAAGGCTTGAAATCTTGAAGAAAGAAACATAAGCAGAGATAAAAGATTTATAATCAGAAAAGAATTCTTCAGTAGAGAATCCAGAGCTTGTAGGAAGAGACAAGAAAAAAAGAAAGAAAACACCAAGGACAAGAGCGTATTTAGTTGATGAGTGCACGAAGCTCACCTATTTCTCGTTCTAATTTAGCGACTTGAGATTGTAATTTTTCTTTTGCTAAAGAAAGATCTGAGCCGGAGTTCACTTCAATAGTTCGCTCTTCAACAAGAGTGGAATAGCTGTGCATGATCACGAATAAGCTCAAGAGCACAAAAACTGCTACAAAGAATGTGATCATGGATCGAGAATTGGAAAATGCTGTAGTAACGAGTGTCTGTTCCCCTTTTTTCACTGATTTCACCTGTAGGAAATAGGAAAGTGAAGAAGTTTATAAATGTTTGCCCAATGTTTTTGAATCTGATCCTGAAGTCATCGCTGTGCTTCATAATTTGCACGCGCTCATTTTAAGAAAGAAAGGTGTTAAAGAGATTGATGGTTCAGGAGATGGCACTGGCTACTCATTGACCATAAAGACTCATTATGCCAGCGCCGCTCAAAAGCTTAAAGAAAAAATTAAAGACGCGAGCACACAAACTAAAGAGCGGAAGAAGACGCTTTTTATTTATTCATTCGCCTTGATGGACATCAAGACCCGCATGTATGTTGGCTTTGGAACAAGCTTCAAGAGCGAAAAGAAAGCGTATCTTTTTGCCATTACAATGGCGAAAGAAACGGGAATAAAAATCAATAGCCTGAGGCTTGATCGTTATTTTAGCGGCCAGTCAACAGCGGAGTTTCTCGCGGGAAATTTTAAAGATATAAAGATATTTCTCATTCCAAAGTCGAACGCGACAATCAAAAATTCCTGGTCATGGAAGCGTATGCTGTTCCGTTTTGTCAACGGAACAACGGAATATTTGGAGGAATACTTCCAGCGAAACCAATCTGAGAGCGGCATTGCTGAAGACAAAAAAAGAACTGGCTGGCGACTGGGACAAAAAAGACCTGATAGAATAGACACAGCCAACATGTTGACACATGTGTGGCATAATCTCTATTGGCTAGGCTGATATAAGTTTATTCTGTCCCACACCCTATGAAATCACTTTATTTATAAATAAAGTGCAAAACTTCAGTCATATATAGCTTGCAGAGATGTACTAACACTCAAACATCTGAGAGGTTTAGGGTTTAATCCAGAATTATCTTTTGATTGTTGTGTTTTAGCAGTTGATGATATAGCTAAATTTGCCTCAGAAAGTTATATTGCTGCAATTAGGGGCAGAAAAGCGTTTGACACTTCCGTATTTAGAGCCTAAGTTTGACATTTCTTCCTCGTTTTTTGCGGGAAATAGAATTTGACAGTTGCGCCTAAATTCTTGTTTTCTGGCTTGATTTTTAGTCAAGAATGCCTAGAAAAGATGTTTTTGACCTCTTTTCGCAAGCACTGCACTT
>DATDXZ010000030.1:0-9140 GCA_035289145.1 Candidatus Nanoarchaeia archaeon | reverse complement strand
ACGTCTTCAACGGCACCAATGCCACTGTTATCTTTAATGAGTCTATCTCATTTTTAAGTTATGCAGTCTTTGTCGATGCCACACCACCAGGCATCACCATCAAGTTTTTGGATGCGCAAGACAATGAGAAGACTACTTTCCAAGCTACTGATATCATTAAGATTGTCTGCACGCGATCATCAGCAACCGCAAACTCTGCAACTGCAGCGTCTCTCGTGCCAAGCTTCAATGACACTAACATCAGCGTCGCACCTGCAGACAGTTCCAGCTTTGATGTTCTCGGCACAGATGCTACTAGAGATACAGCAAGCACTGACTTCACTATTGAATACTCAGAAACTCGTGAATTAGGTGATTACACTGTAGCTTGCTACTCCATTGATGACTTGGGAGGAATCAATGACACTGTGAACACAACTTTCACCATTGTTACGAAACCACCTCGCTCATCCAGTGCATTTGCAAACCCAAGCTTCCAACGTCCTGAAGGCCAAAAGATTGTTACACAGTCTGAAGATTTAGGAGTTGTTACTGAGCAAGGAACTAGCAGGTTAATGAAGAAAGGCTCTGTAGTTAAAGTCGATGTGAAAGGTGAAACTCACACTATCACTGTTAAAGACTTAACCACTACCGCAGTCACCTTAACAGTTGCTTCAACCCCTCAAGATATCACTATTAATAAAGGTGAAACTACTGAAGTTGATGTTGACGGCGATGGTCAGAATGATCTTGCAATTACGTTCCACCAGCAATATAAAACTGGCACACGTGCAACTGCAGACATTACTCTGAAGGCAATATCAACGCCTGCTGAACCAAAGAAAGATACTACAAAACAACCAACAACTACAACAACAGATGAAAGCAGTGTTGGCAGTTCTGCTGGTACAGCAATTGTAACGATCATAGTGATTATTGCAGTTATTGTCATTGGCTTTGCTTTAATCCGCGGAAAGAAGCGATAAAGCTTCCTTTCTTTTTTCTTTTTCTTCTCTTTCTTTCACTTTTTACTTCCTCTCGCTTAGGAGACTCTCATGACTAGTGTTCCTCGTGTTTTGATTGGCAGCCCCACAGCAGCACCTTATGCCTATTGTTTACAGGAGTGGGTTCAAGCTGTTCGATCCTTGACTTATCCAAATTTCTCAGCTGTTCTTGTCGACAATAGTAAAGATATTGCTTATGACAAAACTATACAAGCAGCAGGCATTCAAGCTTTGAAGTACCAACCTTCTCCAGGAGAGAGCCTTCGAGAAATTTTAGCCAACAGCAGAAATATGCTGCGAAATCTATTATTGCAGGATTCTTTTGATTACTTTTTGAGCCTAGAACAAGATATTTTACCGCCAGTTGATGCTATTGAACGACTTCTTGCACATGGCAAACCTGTAGTGAGTGGGGTTTACTACAAATATTTCACTTTGAAGTATACTTCACCCACTGGAAAAGTTCTTGCAAAGAAAAAAGCCATGCCTCTTCTAGCACGAGGAACAAAAGATCCTGAGAAAATGCACTATTTTACTGCAGAAGAAGTGGAAGAACCTCAATTATCACCTATCCGGTACTGTGGACTGGGATGCGTGCTCATTCACAAAGATGTTCTGCAAAAAATTTCTTTCCGCACAGATCCTAATTCCTCTGGAAAAGCATTTGATGATGTTTCTTTCTGCAACGATGTCCTTGCCGCAGGCTATCCCTTGTATGCTGACACGAGCGTCAAATGCACGCATCGACTCTCTGAAAAACCAGCAGGCCTTTTTGATTCTATGTCTAAATGATTACTCCTTAGTTGTTAAGATACCTATAAATAGGGGTTTCTACCTCTTTTTTGAGGGATATACAATACATTGAAAAGAGGCTCTTTATTTTTAGTTAGTTTAGTGTTTTTGTTAGGATTGATTTCACTTGTTTCTGCTGATGAGAATAACACTGAATATTTCCCTGCTGAGACTGAATGCGGTAGCAGTCCTACGAATGGTTGCACTATTAGTGTAGATACTACTTTTGATGGTGCCTCTTATAATCTTTCTACTGGAATTTTTATACAAAATAACGGTATTACTCTTGATTGTAATTTTAGTATGCTTACCGGTATTCGCACTTCACCAAATACACAAGGAATAACTGTAGCAGGATATACGGGCACTCAAATAAAAAATTGCTATATTGAAGATTATGTAAAAGGTATTGTTCTTAGCGGCTCTACAACAGACGATAATGAACTTAATAACAACACCATTATTCGAAACGATATTGGTATTTATTTTAAAGATGGAGCGGATCTTAATAGGATTATCAATAATCGTATTCCTTACAATTATAATAGCGGAGTTATCTTTGAGACTGGAAATAAAAACCTTAATTCTTTTGAAAATAATGATCTTATCTTTAATAGTAATTATGCTTTTAGCTTTATTTCAGATGCCACAAACGGTTCATTCACCGGTAACACTATATGGGCTACTGGTGATCTTTATTTAATTAATCCTGCTCTTTATAGTATAACTAGCGGAGGCATTGAGTATAGAGCTGGTGCCGGTGCTGAGGGGAATGTTTATACAAATAATCTCATTGGCAACATTGCACCACAGGGATATGCTTTTTTTGATAATCATGTTGTAGATGCTTTAGCTGAAACTAATTGTTGGAATACTGCTTCTACAAACAAAATTTCTGACCTTATTTATGACTTCTATGATAATCCAGCCAAAGGATATGTTGATTTCATTCCTTTTTCTGCTGGAGCAGACTGTCCTGGGGCTTATATCAGCGACGTGATTCCTACTCAGGTGGTTGCGAACGTCAGCTTAGTGAAAGGGAAAACAACGTTAGTACGAGTCAAAGTGACGTATTATGATGCTGTGACGAATCAAACTACACTCACCACGAATCTTACGGTGAATGATACTTCTGGGCAACTGTATAGTGTTGTTAATGAAACTTCGAATATTCCTGGCGGGGACAGTTTAGATATTGACTTCTTTATTACCGGAGATGCATTTAACTTCACGGATACGACTGACTTTAGAGTGGATGTGCTGCCTGGTGGTTATGGCTATAATGACACGCGAAGCGTGAGCATGAACGTCGTGGAGACGAGACCATTGGATTTGTTTTTTGTACAGGTGAATGAAGTTAATTCTTTTGGTGATTCTCTTTTAAATAATGTAAACTTTATACAAAGAACTTATCCTGTGCCTAATGAAGGTATCAGTACAACAACAGGAGCAAGAATTACTATAGATGTTCCAACTTCTAGTCAAGATGAAATTATGTGGGAATTAAGACGAAAAATAATGGCACAAACTTTTCTTTCTAAAGATTTTACTAATAAAACTTATATAAATGCTGTCGGTATAGTGCCTGATAATTTCTTAGATAATATTGGATTTGGTGTTAGTGGTGTTAATTTTATAGATAAAGCAAGAATATTTGCTGATGTAATTTTAATAGAAGAATCAAATGTAAATACTTTAGCTCATGAAGTTGGGCATACTTTTGAATTATGTGAAGAATATGATAGCCAAGAATGGATAACTCAGAATTCATATAAATCTTGTCCAAATGGTGATTTAGATAACAATAATGCTCTAGACACTGTGTGTTTAAATAATGATGGTTGCCCCACTAATACATTACCGCCAATTTATGCTTCATACGGACCCATCACTGAAAATGATATTTTAAAGAATTTTATGGGCGGTCCTGATGGAACTCCCCCCTATCCAAGTTTTATATCTTGGGTAAGTAATGACACTTATGAAGTACTTATTAATAGACTAGAAGTGGGTTCTAACTTCGATAAATCACTCAACTATATTGCATTTGTTGGTAAGTATTTATTGTTACAAGGAAAATTATCAAAAATCAATAATTCATTTGAAGCGTCCCCGTATTATGGACTCGAAAATGGTTTTGTTAATAATCAGAGCTCCTATAGTGGAGGATACTCTTTTGAAGTTTTAGATGCTAATAATCAAGTGATATCAAGCATTAATTTTGAGCCACTTTTCTTTTACACAAGCCAAAATGGAACTGTTGTTGAGACTAACTTTACTTCTTTAATCTTTGCTATTCCTACGGATGAAACTGCGGCAAAAATCCAATTAAAAAATGGAACTATTTTAATTAATGAATTAAATAAAACACCCAATAGTCCAGTAATCAAATTAAATTATCCCTTCTTTGGAACATCAGTTATAGGGTTAACAAACATAACTTGGGAATCTTCTGACGCAGACAATGACACACTATATCATTCACTCATACTTCACAAACAAAATGGAGATAATACAACAATAGACTTTGATTTAAATGAAACCACTTACTTGTTCAATTTCTCGACTGTTCTTGGGGACAAAGATTACTCTTTAACTTTATTGACCACAGATGGATTCAATACTGCAACTGCTGAAAGCGGAATATTTTGTGTTAATGGTAATTTATCTGTCTGTGGATTAAATCTACTTAGTACTAATCAAACAACTGTAATTTTTGAGTTCATCATCACAAATACACTCAATCAAACCGAAGAAAATATCAATTGGACGTTGGATACTGGAGATGCTAATGTAACTTCAATGTTTAACTTTAATTTAACTACATATGAAGACATATTTATTTATATTGAACATGCATATGGTTCAGGTGGAAGTTACCAAATTACTGCAACAGCAAGCAATACAAATTTCACTGATTCACAATCGATAAATATAACGATATAATGGAGGAAGAAAAGTGCTGAATAAAAAAACATTGTTAATTTTTTTAAGTTTATTTATAGTAGGATGTACATCTATCAATCAGATGACACCTTCTTTACCATGTAAAATATTTGGCGAAGAAATTTATAGTGGTAAAAATCCAATAAGTAGTGAACAAGAAGCAGAAAAACTTTTTTTAGAGTATAGACCTATTGCATTACCAGCACATTTGATTAGACGCGTTAATCCCCCAGAATCAGTTGAGAAATTTATTTTTGTTACTACAAAAAACTTTGAAGGAAAAAGCATAACTGGCTGGATTCCTTCCCCATATGGTTATATAGAAAAAGAGAATAATGGCGAAGTAGTTATAAGGGGACTACTAGTCGGGAATGATGGTAAAATCTACTCATTTAGAGGATGTCAATAGTATGACTCCCTTTTTTAACTTTTCAACAATTTCAGAAGGAAAAGATTATTCATCAACTATGTTAGCAACCGATGGGTTTAACACGGCAAATGTTGAAAGTGGTACATTTTGCATTAGTAGCAATTTGTCTATATGTGATTTAAAACTATTGAATGTTAACCAAACAACAGCATTATTTGAGTTCATTGTCACAAATAACCTCAATAATATACAGGAAAATATCAATTGGACTTTCGATACTGGCGATGCAAACATCACTTCGACCATAAATTTTAATCTAACTGGAGGAGAGGATATATTTATCTATGTTGAGTATATATATGGTTCTGCTGGTAATTATCAAGTCGTTGCGACAACAAGTAATGCTAATTTCACTGATTTGCCAAATGCACTTATTCATGATACACAACAAGTCTATATTCGAACTTCCAGCAGTACGCAACAACTTGGAACGTTTGATAAATTCACCTTGAATGCAACACAACGCTGGAGCATCAATTATATTATCTCTGGAGAAAGCTTTGCCAATATGGAAAACTTGAGCACTCATTTTTATTCTTTTGAAATGAATAGTCTACAAATTACAGACATTATCCAGTGCATACAAGACTTTATTAATGGGACTGCTTAATTATTCTATTTCTTAATATTATCCCAGTCCATCTCCCTCATAAGGTGTTTGCACTTTACTTTAGTATCTACGAAGAGAGGAATGCTTTCCTTTTTCAGATCCTGACAGAAAAACCAATCGTCAAAAAGTATTTTATCTTCTTCGAAACGAAATTCTATTTTTTCTAACACATCTCTATGTATCAAAATACATCCCAGACCTGTCATGTCTATGAGCAGAACTGTCTCTAGAGCAACGTCACGCTCTGTCAACTGCACAAAAGTGTCCTGATCCTGACGACGATAGAGCAAAGGCAGTATCTTCTTCCCCATTTCCTGCCCTTCTTTTTTCACTGTGTACTCCATGAAATACACACCAGCAATGACTTTCTTTTCCTGCTTGAGCAGCTGCTCAATAATATCTAATGGAGGGATGACATCTTGCTCTAAACTTAAGAAATAATCATAATCATTCTCTAATGCATATTGCCTGAGCATATTTCTTGAAACTACAATTCTTTCTCTTGCTGTCTCTGCATAATAGGGTGCTTTGAACACAGTGACTCCTTTTGATTCGAGGAAGTCATAATATTCATCACTTTCTGTGTTATCGACCAGAATAAGATCATAGTTAGGATAGGTCAATGCTTTTGCCGCAGCTAGATATTCTTCTATACAGTATTTCTTATGTATGGATGTTGGACATCCGACGAGTACTTTTGGATTTGTCATAGTTTTGAATTCAGATATCTAATACTGCGTAGATAGGGTAATGATCAGATGATTCTTCAGTCAATTTATTTTTAACAATTCCAGAGTCAAGAACTTTAAAGTCTTTTGAAGAGAAAATAAAGTCAAGACGTCCAGCTGCATCTTTGTTAGTCGAGAAACTATCTGTAGGAACAGTATACCCAAATCCTTTTTTATGTATCACTCGATAAGTATCGATTAAATCTTTGCCTTTTACAAACTCGACGGACTGACAGGTTGCTCTATCAGCAACTTGAGCTTTGATTACTTCTAGATCTTCTTTTCCATAATGAGGTAACTCCTTAAAAGTCGCAATCACTTTATTTATATCTCTACCTTTCGTGTCTTCTAAAGACCATGCATTAAAATCTCCTACAAGAAGATAGGGCTTTTTCATATCACGGAGAACGCCTTTAAAGAACTGCACACGTTCTATTTCACTTAGAGAAGGATGTGGATGCACTAGATCTATCGTTATCATTTTTTCATTTACTTTCATCTGAACTCGTCCAAATTTACGTTGATAGACGCTGTAATTTTCTGAACTTATGATTGGCCAACGTGAAAGAATAGAGTTTCCATGTTTTTTTCCACTTACAGCAGGGAAGTGATAGTGGTAAGGTAATTTAAATTCTTTTTTGTAGTCTACTTTGATACCATGATCATTTGCAGCAACATCACAAGCCTCAATAAGCACTAAAATATCCGGGTTTAATGCATGAACTACTTCTCTCACTAATTTGAGACGTTTTTCTACAAGTCTTGGCTTTTCTTCCCAATCGTGCATTCCATCCAATAAGTTATATTCAACAATTTTAAGGTTCATGTTTTTTCTATCTTCTGTTCCTGCATTAACCAGAGTATTAAACGCCGCGACGAGGATTTGAACCTCGATATCCTTACGGATCCGGTTTTCGAGACCGGTGCACTACCAGGTTATGCGATCGCGGCATAGCACAACAAGAATAACGATGGTTTTTTAAAGTACCGTTTTGGCTCAGCATCCATATGGACGTCTCTAAACACGTTTTAGCCTCCTTTATCTTGGCCTGGGCATTGTATCCCTTTGCAGGTTTGCAGAGTTTATGGGTCGTTTTTGGAGGTGTTTTAATTGATTTTGACCACTACTTGTATACCTTATTTCGCTTCAAGCGCTGGAGCATTCACTTTTCTTACTACTATCATCGCTATCATCGACGAGAATTCAGCCATTATGAACCTGATATCTTACATATTTTCCATACTTGGGAAGCATTCTTAGCTGTCTTTGTATTAGCTTTCTTTTCTTCACCCTTCTTTTTTATTTTACAAGGCATGATTTTACACATTCTGATGGATTTCATTATCTTGTTTAAGCATGATTTGATGGAAGCGCGAGCACTTTCGTTCTTAGGTTGGATGAGAAGACGAGATTATTTTTAATTGCTAATACTTTAATACTATTGCAATAGGTCTTCTTTTTCCTGTCAATAATTTATACGCTTCTTTTGCCTTTGTGAAGTGCATGATTTCAGTTATTAAAGGCTTGATCAACAGCTTTTGTCTTTTGATAAGATCCACAATTTCTTCCATGTTTCTCTTTTCTGTCCAGCGTACATATCCTATAGGATAGTCTATTCCTTTTTCCTCGTAGTTGCTATCAAATCTTCCAGGACCAAATGAGCGACAGGACATTAAATCAATTTCTTTTCTAAACAAGACTGCTGTAGGTATTAATGTCTTGACATGACCAATAGTTATTATTCTTCCTTTATCTCGAACTACACTTGCCACCTCTTCAAACTGGTCACTCTCATAAATATCTGCGCAGTAAATAGCACCATCAACACCGTTTTGCTTGGTGAAGTCCAGAACTGTTTTTTTAAAGCCGTTTTTCCCCAAGTGTGTGACATCTATTCCTGTGTCTTTCGCTACTTTTAGCTTATGCTCATTACGGTCTATCCCGATAACCTTACATCCACTTAATCTAAGCAATTGCGCTACCAGCTGGCCTGTTAATCCAAGACCTATTACTAAAATTGTTTCTCCTAACTGCACCTGACATCTTCTTATTGCATGCAGGGCAACGCTACCGATAGCAGTAAAAGAAGCTTCGAGTTCTAACCCTTCAGGAACACAACATACTAGATTCTTAGGAGCCATCACAGTCTCGGCATGCACTGCATATCCAAAACCAGAGCATACTACTTTGTCACCTATGCCTACTTCTAGCACATCAGAACCTATTTCTAGAACCTCTCCAACTGCACAATATCCCAAAGGGGAAGCGTCTGCATTTTTCCTGCCTAAAGAACTACTTTTTTTGAGAATTGTTTTGAAGAGTCCTTGACCCTCAGTTAAACTCCTTGTTTCTGTTCCTGAGCTGATGAGTGAGTACTGTGTCTTTATCTTAACGAATCCTTCTTTAATTACTGGTTCGCTAGTTTCCTTTATGATAATCTTTCCGGCATTATCTTTGCAGATCTGTTTCATAAGCTTTTTTGCTTATTCTTCCTTTAAAAACTTTCTCTTAGACCGGCTCTGTAGAAAAGTTCCCTGAATAGGGAACTTATTGCTCTCCGCAATGCAGAGCATGCAAGTATCTTGAAGCTTACTTCTCTATTTTGCATCCGCACTGTTACGGCACGTACCGCGCTGCCTGCTCTTCGCTT
>DATDXZ010000029.1:0-2938 GCA_035289145.1 Candidatus Nanoarchaeia archaeon | reverse complement strand
AAGTGCAGTGCTTGCGAAAAGAGGTCAAAAACATCTTTTCTAGGCATTCTTGACTAAAAATCAAGCCAGAAAACAAGAATTTAGGCGCAACTGTCAAATTCTATTTCCCGCAAAAAACGAGGAAGAAATGTCAAACTTAGGTTATTAGCAACTGATATAATCCAACGAGTGCAAGACTTTATTAATGGGACTGCTTAAGAGAAAAACATGAACAAAAAAGGCCAGATCTATTTGTTAGCTGCATTAATCCTAGGGTTCATCATTTTTTTGCTTGCCGCAGAAACCAATGTCGTCAAGAAGACAGTCATAGATGATGACTTCGAGTCCTTGGCAAGAAACTATGAGGTCGAAAGCGCGAAGTTCATGAACCAGATTTTGGAGCAGGGAGTCACTGATATTCCTCAGGAGTTTCTCAAGTTCACGATTGTCTTCTCAGCGTATGCAAAAACAAAAAACCCAGAGTTCGGGGTGATTTATGCATTCATCTTCAATAATCGTGTGTATATGGGAAATTATCTGGATACAGAAATACAGATTCCAAGGCAGATTCCTCTTTCAGGATGTTATCAGCGTCTCAATACCAATATTGTTGTTGCTGGATTCCCAGTGCAAAGCAGTGTCACAACAGGCGCATTCTCGTCATGTATGTTGGATATACCCATACCTCCAGCGAACAAATTGAGATTCTTTATTGAAGGCATTGAATACGAGGTAGAGCTCGAGCCTACAAGACCGGAAATTATCATCGTCAGTCGTGAAAACATCAACAATGAGCGCAAGGTCTTTGTCAAGGGTAATTTTAATAAAGGAAGAAACATCTAATAAATTTAAGCAACTTGTTTAATAACTTTTTTCGTAGATTTTTCTCGAGAGAGTAATTGTTCAAGAATCAAGTGATCATAAAGTTTCATCAGTTGTTGTGCGACAAAACTTTCTTGATTAATTTTGTAGAGGGTTGCTCTTCCAATTTTACGGGTTTTGATAATAACTTCTTTTTTAGCCAAAGTTGGAACTAAGCTATTTAAAGTGCCCCAACTAACTCGAGCATTAATTAAATCAGTAAGCATATAGTCGAATTCGCGTCCCTCTATGAAATATTGTAAGATCCTCATACGAGGAGTGTCTCCAACATAGTCCAGAAAGATAGGTTTTTCTTTAGTCATAGAGGCGTAATAATCATTTAGCCTTTAAATCTTATGATGGTAAAGAGAATCGCAATATTTATATATATGTATATTCATATGAATACTATGGCAAAAACAATTATGGTATCCAATGAGGCATATGAAGAATTAAAGTCAAGAAAAGCAGAGCGTAGCTTTAGCGAACTGATAATGGACATGCTTCATGCAAAAAAAAACAAAACAGGCGCTGGACTAAAATCGTGTTTGGGATTACTCAAGAAAGACAAGGAATCTGAAGCAATAGAAAAATCACTGGAAAAGGGATGGAAAGGATGGAGCAAAAAGTATGTTTAGACACAGATGCTGTGATTGCTCTACTCAACAATGAAGAAAGAGCAGCAAATCTCACTGATAAAATAATACAGAGTACAGTGTGTATAACCACCATTACTCTCTTTGAACTACTTTTGAGAAAAACGAACTTACAGGCGATAGAAACATTTAGGGATAAAGTGTATGTGCTTGATTTTGATGAAGATTCTGCCAGAAAAGCAAGTCTCCTTTTTAAAGAATTACAAAGCAAAGGAAGAATAACTGAAATTCGTGATGTCTTTATTGCTGCTATTTGTATTATCAACGGATGTTCTCTTGCTACATTTAATAAAAAACATTTTGAGCATATAGAAGAAATAAGGTTGTTATAAGTAAGAAGTAGATTTAAAAAGGTAAAGGTGATCTCTTAAACATGCAGAAAAAAGGCGATAGTCAGATTATTTCTTGGGTATTGTTAGTCGGTTTTGTCATAGGTCTAGCGACCATAGTCACTATGTGGGTGAAAGATCGGGCAGAATCCTCAACCAAAGACCAGATTGATCTTGCGGAGCAGGAAATCCGCTGCGCTGAAACTAGTATCAACATCGCCGTAGAAGACTGTGTTGCTGCGCCTAACCTAGTCAAAGTCACAAATACAGGCAAGTTTACCATTCAAAAGATCAAGTTTCGTCAGGGAAGCAACTTCAATGATCAAGCAATAATAATTATTCCGCAGACTCCATCGCAAACGGTAACTTTAAATACAAATATCAATCCTTTACAATCATTTGATGCTCTCCCTATCATCGAAATCAATGGAAAAGAGGTTGTCTGTGCTACACGAAAAGTCACGTTTACATGTTAGAGGAAAACAAGGAATTTCTCCGTTAATCGCTAGTGTCTTAGTTATTGGTATGGTTGTCGTTACAGCATCCATAGTTTTTTTCTGGGGCAAGGGCTTTACAGAAGAGATTATTGAAAAAGAAGGTGCTATCGCAGAGCAAAGATTGAATTGCGCTACTGACGTGAAAATAAACGTAATCAATGAAAACAGTGGCATGTTGACGATTGAAAATGCGGGCAGTGGACGTATCGACGCGTTCAGTTTGGTAATTGATGGAGCGGCTGATGAACAAGTTATTGCTATCGAGCCAGGAAATACCAATGAGATCGACTCTGGTGCACAGCCAGGTCAAAAAGTAGACATTATTCCCAAGATCAGAATAGGCAGTGGAATTTTCCAGCCTTGTTCCAATCAAAAAGTAACGTATAGAATATAGGAGTGTGAACACATGATGCACAATAACAAGGGTATTTCGCCATTAATTGCAACAGTATTGATTATAGGATTTACAGTTGCACTCGCGGCAATCATTATGACTTGGGGTCGCGGTTTCATCGACAGTACTACAAAAGATGTAGACAAGCAAAGAGAAACTGCTTTGCTCTGCACCAGTCAATTGGATTTCAAATTCTCGAAAGTTGATTGTGTTGCTGGAAAA
>DATDXZ010000028.1:0-4366 GCA_035289145.1 Candidatus Nanoarchaeia archaeon | reverse complement strand
GCAAACAACCTCTGCGAAGATATCTGCTCCCGCAACAATTCCGCATTAGGCAAAACATCGCTGCATTGAAGAGGCTAAACATTCCTAGAGGAATCTCTCTTGTAAACAAGAGAAATCCTCTTTTAACTATGGCTGTCTATTAGTTTAGCAAAGTTTAAATAGAAGTAATACTCTAGTATAACCTATGGTAAGAATATCCACTAAACTAGGACAGAAAGGACAATTAGTCATTCCTAAAGTATTTCGTGATGAATATCATATGTATCCTGGAGATACTATTGTCGTGAAAGAAGAAGATCATAAACTGGTTATTGAAAAACCAAAAGATCCTGTTGCTGCCTTGGCAGCCATAGCAGAACGCATCGATTTTCGCGGTAAACTTGATTTTCGTATGATTAAAGAGGAGAAATATGAAGAACGATGGAAGAAAAGCCAACCTACTACCTAGATTCCAATATATTTATCTACGCATCCTCTAGAAACGACGCTCTCGGCCAAGCTGCGCGACGTTTATTGCAAGCAATACAGGCCGGCACTTTTCGAGGCGTTACTTCCTGCTTGACATTAGATGAAGTGATGTATGTTTTAAAAAAAATACTTCCCGCTGATCTTCTTGCCGCAGGAGAACAAATTCTCAATTTAGATATCAAGTTCCTCTCTATTGAAAAACCTTTATTATATGCTATGCTCTCGCTTATGGAAGAACATTCTTTACAACCTCGCGACGCACTTCATCTTGCTACTATGCATGCTAACAATATATCTCTTATAGTGAGTGAAGACAAAGATTTTGATAATATTTCTTTTATTGAACGACGATCAGTTCTTTCTTTAGCCTTGTAAAATCTCTATTTTGAAAAAATCCACTACATTTATAAACAACAGAGCCTTATTTAGGTTTATCTGGTTGAGAAAGGAGGAATCCCATGAGAGAAGGTACTTTACCGGTAGCTGGCATGGAGAAATTATTGAAAAAAGCCGGCGCAGCACGGGTTTCGCAAGACGCCAAAGAAGCTCTGCGAGATGTTTTAGAAGAATATGCTATGACTTTAGGCGCGAAGGCGATTAAGTTTGCACATCACTCCGGCAGAAAAACTGTCAAAAGCAGCGATGTCAAGCTAGCGTCAAAAGAATAATTCTTATAAAGTCTTTTTTCTTTTCTTTTTTTATGATACATATTGGTTTTGACATTGATGGAGTATTAGCTGATTTTGCTGGTGCTTTTGTTCCTTGGTATAATGAGCGTCATGGCACTGCATTTGTAGAGACTGATTTTTGGACTCATGAATGGTGGAAAGTGTTCGGCGTTCCTAAAGAACAACTTAACGCAGAAATTACTCTCTTTGTTGAAACTCCTCATGCTGAAAGCATACAACCTTATGAAGGCATGCCTGCAATTGTTCAACACCTTGCAGAAATATACCAACACCTTTCTCAAGTCTCTGCACGCTTCACACCACAAACACGACAACGAACACAAGCATTTAGTGATATTCATTATCCTGGTTGCTTTAGTACATTGCATCTTCCTTATCATCCTCAAACCAACCCTCATGGTCATAAAGGTCTAGTTTGCAGAGATCAAGGCATAGTCATTCTTGTTGAAGACCAAATCAATTATGTTGATGATGCCCTTGCACATGGCGTACAAGCCATCTTAATTCGAAGACCTTGGAATATTCGAGAACAAGTACCTGTGAGCGTACCGAGAATTGACATTCAGGATTTAGAAGATACTATTGCTAGTATGCTTAATGGTAAACAACACTAACGCATTTTTTTAGTAACGAACATTTTTTGCTGACAGGACTGACAATTAAATTGCACTGCATCTACAGTCACATATTTCCCATTTACTTCATCAAACATTTTTGCTTTTTTTCTTTTGAAAGGTACTTGAATCTCATTTGATTTTTTGCATTTGGGACAAGTATAGAGAATGGACATGGTTAATGTGCATTCATATTCTTCTATTGGTGCTTGATATTTACAAGAAGGACATTGATAGTCTTTAGCACGCAACTTGTATTTGCCAGTTTTAGGATCGCGAGGTTTTTGCATCAAACCATTTTTGCATTTAGGACATTGTTTTCGTAAGACCCAAGCTTTTATTCTACTGTCACCTAAAGTTCTGTTGGTAAAATAGACGCAGTCATCCATAGAAGCTGGTGGTGTTAATGCCATGTCTCTTACCTGCATAATATGAAGCTTTATAAACTTTATTTCGAGCAATTTCTTTCATAGCCCCTTCGTCTAGCGGTCAAGGATGCGGCCCTCTGGAGGCTGCGACGACAGTTCGAATCTGTCAGGGGCTATTATTCTTACACTAATTTTAGAAACTCTTCCAAAGACAATCCTGCTTCTCGAATAATTGCTCATAATGTTCCCAGTGAAAGTGTTTTGTGGTTTGGCACAGTCAATCTTCGAAAAGGAGATTCATTCTGTCGCAAGATCATGTGACTTCCCGTTTGATGGTCAAGTTCGTATCCTAGCTTCTTTAATATTTTTACAAGCTCTTGACCAGAAAGATCTCTTGGTAGTTTAGGCATTGATTTCGATAGTCTCTTCTTCGATAGAAGGAGGAATTGGTTCTTTATGTTTTTTGAGACTTTCTAGATACCCTTTCATAGCGTCTTCAATATTATTCAACGCTTCTTTTCTTGTTTTTCCCTGAGAGATACAACCGGGTAAAGAAGGGCATTGGACTACATATCTACCTTCTTCGTCTTGTTCAATGATAATACGATATTTCATAGAATTGTTAAGACCATTTTCTTTATATGCCTTGCGGTTAAAAATCAGAAAATCTTTCGATCTTGTGTAATTTAAGAAAATGTTTATAACCTCTCTCCATATTAAAATTTTATGGCAATTCGTCAAGGTTTTGAACAAGATTTAGAACGTCTGGTGAATTTGTATAAAACATTTTTTACCGTCCATAATCAATTTCAACAGCCAGCGGCTGAAGTTGTCGCTTATCTTCAAGAACAATTAAAAACTAACCCTTTACTTGTTTCAGAAACAAAAGGAGTTTATGATGGAGCACTTTTTTTAGTCCGAATTGGTCAGAGCAGTGATGAAACTCACAAGATTTGGAAGTTCAGGCATTTCGCGTATCTCTCAGAAGACATAGGCGCCAAGCTCCTGAAGGCTGCTGAAGACGATGTCCAAAAATTATCAGACACTGTTAAAATTGAATTAACGATCGCGGCTACTGAACCTGGTCTTGACTTTTACCTCAACCATAGTTATGTTAAAGAAGGCAGACTTAAAGATCATTATCGCGCGGGAGAGCTATGTTATATACTAGGAAAATCTTTTGTTTAAACCATGCCAACGGACAACGATATTCTCAATTTTATTTTTGAACTAGGACAGTTGCGACATATTAAGAACGCTGGTCATCGACTTATTGGCGTTGATCAACCGTATAGCGTTGCTGAACATAATCTGCGCGCCGCACAAATTGGATTTATCTTAGCGAAGATGGAGAAATATAAAGATCCCTATGAAATATGCACGATGGTTGTTTTTCATGACATGGAAGAATGCAGAACTGGTGACGTGAATAAAGTCATGAACAGATATATCACTGGAGATAAACTAGGAGCAGCTAACGATCAAACCGCTAAACTTGATACGATCGGCAAGGACATCGCACATTTATGGAAACAACATGAAGAGCATACAACACCCGCAGGCATTATTTCGAAAGACGCTGATTTACTAGAACAAGCAGTCATGGCTAAAGAACTAGTAGAGAAAGGCTATGCCTATGCGCAAGACTGGATCAAGAATGTTGGCATGAAGCTACAAACTCCTTCTGCGAAAAAACTTTGGGAAGCGTTACAGAAAAGCGATTCTAATGCGTGGTGGCAAGGATTGAAGAAGCATACTGATATTCCGAAGAAATAACTTATTTCTTCTCAAACCTATCTTTATCTCTGCCATATAATTTAGTCGCTATCATGTCTGCAAATTCTTTATCTAAATCGATACCTAAAGAGTTGGCCATACAGCAAACAGTAAAAATAACATCAGCAAGTTCTCCACCTATACTGCTAACTCTTTCATCCGCTTTTTTCTTTTTTGGTCCAAATTGATGGTTGACTTCTCTCGCTACTTCTCCAGTTTCTTCTGTTAAACGGGTAAGAATTTCATGAGTACTCCAATAACATATCTTATATTGCTGCACCCATTTATCCACCTGTCGTTGATAATCGCTTAATGTCATACCCTCTTAAAAGTATAAGATTATATAAATCTATCAGCGGAATATATTTACTTCTCAGAGACGGCTCTGTAGAAAAGTTCCCTGAATAGGGAACTTATTGCTCTCCGCAATGCAGAGCATGCAAGTATCTTG
>DATDXZ010000027.1:0-2547 GCA_035289145.1 Candidatus Nanoarchaeia archaeon | reverse complement strand
ACCTCTCTTGTTGTACCTAAATCCTCTTTTCCAAATATTTTTGGATTTACATTGCAGACAAAGTTGAATCATTCTCTCACTCCCTTTATTTATCATTGGTGAGACGATTATATAAATGTGACGCTTATTTTACAGTATCCTGTACTCTCTCCTTTCATTGTAAACATTGTTGTTAAGGAGATTTTAGTCTTATTAGCTTCTTCTCTTCTTTTTCCGGAATCTTGCATCTCTTTTTCGAAAATATCAATCCCTTACCCGTATATTTTTTCATAAATTCAAAAGAAATCGAAAAAAAACTCCGGTTTAAGCACATTTATTTTCCTTCTTGTGATCTATATTTGTCTCTCCTTTGGTGCAAATCACTACCATGACATGATAGAATATGACAACTCAACAATAATAATGTTTATATACTGGCGGTAAATACTATCACTCTGTCATTACGACATAAGGTTGAGTACTACATAAGAGTACTTGTCCTTTGCTAGTGAAAAAAAAGAGGGTGTTAACCTAGGAGGATGCTTGTATGATCGTTAAGGAGGATTTTCTCAACAAGCTACGAAATCTTTTCGGTCTTAATCTATACGAAGTTCGTATTTGGACGGCATTATTGTCCCGAGGCGTTTCTACTGCTGGTGAATTATCAGAAATAGGAAATGTCCCACGATCACGTGCCTATGATGTCCTAGAAAGCTTGGAGAAAAAAGGATTTATTATCACAAAATTAGGCAAGCCTATTCGCTACATTGCAGTCGAACCTAAAGAAGTTGTTGAAAGAGTCAAGAAATACTTTGTCAACGGCGCTAATGTACGTGTCAAACGTTTGGAAGAACTACGTGGTGGCGATGTCTTAGGAGAATTGAACACACTGCACAAGACAGGCATCGAGTTTATCGAACCTTCAGACTTATCAGGTGCTATTCGCGGCAGACATAACATCTACACGCATTTGGAAACCATGATCAAGGGCGCACAGAAATCTGTTGTTATTATGACGACGTCCAAAGGTTTAATGCGCAAAGTAGAAGCATTGAAACCTGAATTGGAACGACTCAAGAAGAAAGGTGTAAAGATCAAGATTGCGGCACCTATCACTAAAGAAAGCGCTCCAGCAGTTCAAGACATTCAAAAAGTTGCTGACGTCAAACATGCCAAAGAGATTAATGCACGTTTCTGCATAGTCGATGGCAAGGAATTGATGTTTATGGTCTTGAATGATGATGATGTGCATCCGACTTATGATGTTGGTGTTTGGGTGAATACCCCCTACTTTGCTTCGGCAATGGAACAGATGTTTGAAAACAACTGGCAAGACATGGATGACGTAGGCAAAGCGCTCAACTCCGTAAAATAACTTTTCTTTTTTTACTCTTTCTTTATTTTTTATTTCATTGCTTTGTCCTGTACAGTGACTGTAGTATACAATTATTCTGAAAGATATTCTGATTTTTCTCAGCAAACTCTATGCATCTCTTTTTTTAGGACATTCATATGAGCATCACTGACCAGCCATTATTTATCAGACCAGGCTACAAACCCTATACTAATGCAGAATTCTTAGCTATGTGGATAAATCTCAATACACTTTTGCTCTTTTGTCTATTTTAATAATGCCTATTTTGTTTTCTTTATAATTAATGTCATAGAGAACTCTATAATCTCCTACACGAACACGAAAGATAGTCTCTTTATATCCCTCTACTGTTTTTGCATTGTGAGGGACAGGTTCCTTCCTGAGTTCTTCTATTTTTTCCAGAAGTCGTTGAGCAAGCTCTTTTTCTGCCTTCTTAAGGAATTTTGTTGCCTGATTTGCATACTCTGCTGAGAACATTATAAGTTATAGACCTAACTCTTTTTTCAATTGATCGTGAGTAATGAGTTTTCCTGCCTTCTTTTCTTCTCGATAGGCGAGCAACGCTTCATAATCTTCTTCTGTCATAATACTGTCTACATCTATCATGTGGTTTTTTATCTGCTTGACTTCTTTCTCTATTTTATCAAGCTTCTCCAAGATCTGTATTTCTTGTTTCATATTTTATTATTTGTTATTCAGACTTTATATGCTTTTCGTTAAGATTTGCGCCATTTCCACAAGGTTTCCAGTTTTTTCACAGCAACGCATATGAAGACTTTCTCATTATTATAAATATGAACATCAACTCATTGCATTTCTCCTCTAAGCATTCCTATAAACTCATTAGATCAGGTGCAACTACTTTAGATACTGCTGAATTGTTAGCTATTCTTCTAGGTAGAGGAACAAAAGTGGAAACTGTTCTGGAATTAAGCAATAGACTCTTGAAAAATTATAATTTCCATAAACTAGAAGCTTACCAGATCACAGAAATATAATTGCTTTTCTTAATGACTCTGTCTCTAGTGATGATGGGAGATTGTGCAATTTTTGCAGTAGCGACAATAAGTCGGTCATGAATATCGGGAAGCTGAAGCAAGTCCTTGGCAGCCAGCACAATATCAAGTCCAAGATCATAAACAAAGTAATTCGTTCCTTTTTGCAAGGTATCCACAAGTTGTGAAAATAGAGGT
>DATDXZ010000026.1:0-2950 GCA_035289145.1 Candidatus Nanoarchaeia archaeon | reverse complement strand
GGCAGTATTTCCAGCAAGATAAGGAAGTGATCCGATAAGACCTATGTGAAGAAGGTCAGAAGCGCCAGGAAATGCCGAAGAAGCCTTCGCTATAAATCTATAAAGACTCTCTGATAATCCCTCTTCCTGAAGAAGTGCAGGTAAGCTCATATTGGTGAGGAGGGGATGAAGTATATAAAGCTTACTAGATTAACACCTTAAAAGTAGTAACAATTAGGAAGCTTTATAAGTCTCAACAAATATAAGAAAATAGGACTACCAATATGAAAATAGAATACCATAACCATACTGACAGTTTCTTCAAAGAAGCTAGAGGACCAGAGTCTGTTAAGTTTATAGTAGATCCTGGAAAATGGTACAAAGCCCCAATTATTCTTTCTGAAGCTTCTGAAATTTCTAGGATGTATATTCCTATAATTCCTGGGAGAAAAATTGTTGCTCGTCTAGAGTATCGAGGAAATCTTGAAACAAGAGATCAAGATTCCCCTAGAAATTGGAATTTAAAGCCAGAAGGTTGGCGAATAACATTTCCAAGAGTAAATCCTCTATTCCACAGCAGAAATTTAAGAGATAATAAAAATGGAGTGTATACCTTTGCAACAGAAGCAATACCTACAGCAATAACACAGCTAGGAGGCCTAGAACAATTTAGAAATGCTATCCCCCCAGATATCAAACGAGATTATATAGTGAATCAAAAAGATTTAGCATTTAAACTTTGGGCAGCAATAAAGTTTCAGGAAGATACACTCGAAGAAACTTTAGAAAGAGTATTAAAAGAAGTAAATTCGTGTTGTTTAGGAATACAAGCAGATGATGAAGCTTTTGATCTATTCCACGAAGATAACTTGGGATCCCTTCTTGCTGAAATAAGGAGAACAAGAACATATACTGGAACTTGTAAAGCCAGATCAACCTACACAGTAGGGTTATTGAATGCTATGGGTATCGCTGCGAGAAGAGTAGCAGGGCTTATAGCAACAAAGCCAAGAGACAACGGTGGTTTGCATACTTGGACTGAAATTTTTATACATGGTGCGTCACAAAATCTTTGGGTTCCTATCGATGCTGATTGGAAAGTCAATAGAGTTATTCCTCCGCAATATGAATATGCTTATGAAACAGATGTACCAAAATTAGAAGGAAAAGAAACAACATTTAGATTTAATATCGACTACGAATAGACCGATATTCTTTTAAACAAATAGTTCTAGCATTTTTTCATCACAAGAGGAGTTGATACCATGGTTCAAGAAGTAACAGCGGCGACGTTCAAAAAAGAAGTTCTACAGCCGCCAGCAGTCCTAGTAGATCTGTGGGCGGAATGGTGTATGCCTTGCAAGCGTCTAGCTCCTATATTCGAAGAGTTAAGCAAAGAGATGAAAGAAGTTAGGTTCACGAAGCTCAATGTGGAAGAATTCCCGGAGTTGGCACAGGAATATGGTGTGATGAACATTCCAACTATGCTTGTCTTCAAGAACGGCGAGGAAGCTGGCAGAATTGTTGGTTTGATGTCGAAAGAAGAGATCAAGAAGAAAATACAAAGTTTTCTATAGAAGAACAATGAGAGAGGCGATATTTAAAAAACTCAAGAAAGAAAAACCAATACTTGAGTGGGCTGTAAAACTTCAAAGACATGCAAGAAGGGATAGACTGAAGGTATTAAAAAAGAAAGGTTTAATTTAAATTTTTATTTTTTCTCTTGTGCAAACGTCTTCGCCACAATCAAGGGAAATAAAATCGTTGCATCTCCAAAGACCTTGACAGATTGTGCTCCCGGAAGAATCTTTCCCCAGCTAACAGCTTCATCAGGTCGTGCTCCAGAATCAGAGCCATCAAATTCTTGTCCAGTGTTGATATATACAGCATAATCAGTGCCATTGCGCATCATGTTCGAGTTCAAGATATGATGTTTCACAACACCTCCACCTAAAATAATCAAGCCAGTTTTTTTTGCCGTGATAGTGATGTCATGCAGTTTTCGGATGTCTTGAATATCGTCAATCTTGAAGTCAGGATTCTCATAGGAATAAAAGTAGAGCATATCCCCCATAGATCCATCAGTCAAGGCAGGACAGAAGATAGGAATATTGTTCTTGTGTGCCCAGTAGTAGATAGATGCTTTGTCATTGATGGTTTTGCCTAAGCGCCAGATTAAGTCGCTGGGAGCATGCACTTTTCCAGTTTTTTTCTGTTCTTCAGCCATCGTTTTAATGAGAGGAATAAAAAAATCTTCAAAGGAGCAATAACGTGAATTGGGAATCAGGATATTGCCTGCTCTATTGATGCCTTTCTCTCGTAGCTCTTTGCCAGCCATGCTGAACTCGCCAATGAAAAAAGGCTTGATGCATTTGATAATGTCTTCTTCAATGCCGCCAGCTGTAGTGACCAACACATCAACCATCTTATGTTCAACTAAAAAACGAAAGATATCTCGTAGTCCAGAAGAAACCATGTTAGAAGTATAGCCTAGGTAAATAGTGCACTTCTCTTTCCTCATCTGTTTAATTATTTCTATAGCTTTTGCCAAATGTGTAGCTTGAAAGCCAGTCGTCAAATAGCTGTCAAGAAGTTTGTCATAATGCACGCCTTTGTTGAAGTCATAGCCATGTACTTCTGGTAGCCCTATAGGATCCGGAGTATCAGAATCTCGAAGAACATGCTCCTTCCCAACATCTTTAGGTGTAGTTTTCATAGGACTAACTAAGAAAAAGTATACAAATAATTTAACTGGACTTTCTGACTGAATCCATAAAAATACAGCCCCTTTGGTCGTTTAAAAAGGTTTCCAAAAACTGAAGTTTTGCACTTTTATTTATAAATAGAAAAAAATGCAGTTTTCGAGCTTTATAGAATCTCTAGCATGAAAATAAAACTGAGAATCCTTTGAATGCCTGCGCCTGCTTAACTATTTTTTCAGATAACTAAAATGGGCTTATAGCGTCTTTTG
>DATDXZ010000025.1:0-12225 GCA_035289145.1 Candidatus Nanoarchaeia archaeon | reverse complement strand
AAAATAACTTCAAAGACTGGAGCCTTTTCCCAAATCCATTTTTGCCTGACTTCTTCAGTCATGTCATCTTTGTACAAGTTGACAATATCTTTGAATGAGACATTTTTCTTCTTCATATAGGGAATAGATAAGGCCCAGTTTTCACGAGCAGAACCGAAAGCTACACTACCGTTTAAAATATCTACTTGCCATTTTTTTTTGTACTCGTCTTCAGCAGTGTTCTCAATTAACGTGTTGAACTCCATAATTAATTTCAAGAAACGCTCCTGCATTTGCTCGGGAGTGAATTTTAATTCGTTGATGAGACGATCTACTTTATTAATGAATAAAACTGGCTTAACACGTTCACGAATAGCTTGACGAACGACAGTTTCTGTCTGCGGCATGATACCTTCAACCGCACAAATTAAAACGATTGTTCCATCAACAGCACGCATCGCACGAGTAACATTACCTCCAAAGTCAACGTGACCAGGAGTATCAATCAAGTTAATGAGATATCTGTTTCCATCAAAAGTGTGACACATGGAGACGTTAGCCGCGTCTACTGTCAATAATCTCTCTTGTTCATCTGCATGCTGCCAAGTTGCCATGCCTGCTTCCAAGTCTCCAGCTGCCTTAGAACTTATGTGACCTGATGCTGCTAATAAATTATCAGTTAGGGCTGTATTGTGCATGACAATGCCTTCTGCGACAAATGTGTGATTCTCTGGGACTGTGAAATCATAGACTGTTTCTTCATATCCTTCACTAATGTTCTCAACTTCTACGAACGCCAAATCTTTGAAGGTATTTTTTTGTACGAGAATAGTATTTTGTCTTCCGTGGTTTGTTACAATTTTGATAATATCATATTCTTCTTTATTTGCTTTTTTTTCCTTCCAAAAGAAATCCAAGTTCTTAGCACATACTACCTGATCGTCTATTCTTAATTCTCCAGCAATCTTTTCTACAAACCGCATATTTTCAAACACCACATACTTATGTTCTGGAGTGCTGCTAATCTCGAAACCATTTCTGAGCTTGATTTTGATAACTTGACCACCTTTTAGCTTCCATGCCAAGCTTACATCTTTTTTTTCTAATTGGCCTGTAGTCTGATTTAATGAAAAAATAGTGATCTTTTCTTTTGAAACGTCGTAGATAGTATGCTCTTCTTTTTCTTCAAATTTCTGACCTTTTTGTTCAGCTAATTGATAAATTTGCTCGGCAGTTTTAATTTCACCATTTGCTAGAATAAGTCTGCTTTTACCATCTATGCATTTACCATGATGAATGTGAGCAGAAGTACAGATGTTTCTAATGCGTTCTGGCACTTTAGCCAATTCTTTCATTTCAGATGGTGCTTCTGGACCGGCCATTAGTTTAAACCTCTTTCAGAATGATTAACGAGCAGCATCAGCTTGACGTTCTAATTCTAGTTTCTTTGCTACTGCATTGCTTGCGTTGGTGCAAGCTGCTGCCTTCATAATTTCTTCAGCTAGAGCTTCTTCAACTTTTATTTTTTCTCCAAATGCCTTATGCGCCGCGCCTTGGACCATCATGCGCAAAGCATAATCTACACGTCGCTGCGGAGCACAATCGACTGCCTGCGGATATTTTGCGCCACCGTATTCAATAGTCGTTATTTCTTCACGAGGCGCAGCATTTTCAATAGCGCGAACAAGCGTTTCAACAGGATTTTTATTTGTTCTTTCTTCAATGATCTTCAATGTTTTTTCTGTGATATTAAATGCAGTGTGACTTTTACCACCATAGGCTCCAGAAGAGATAAAATGTTTTTTACCCTTATGACCTGAGATCATCAAGTGGTTCATCAAGCGCTCGACGATGTTACATTTGTTTTTATAGAATGGATGCTTGGCATTACGACCACCAGTTCTTGGCACCAATACCGGAGACAAGTTGACATAATTCTTGAGACCAGGATCTTTTACCTCGACTTGCGTCAAATCCCATCGATCGAATAGTTTGAGACCCATCTTATCTTCTACCCTTCTCAATCTTGCCGCGCACTAATGCGTCCAGACTTTGATCGTTGACTTTGATAACTTTCCAGCGTACGCCTGGAAGATCGCCTGGAGAACGTCCATTGGCACCACCAATACATTCAATAATGACTTCATCATGTTCATCAATCTTCTTGATAGCACCATCACGAGGACAGAATGCTGTTACTTGACGACCATTCTTTATAAGTTGGACAAAGACACATTTGCGCATCGCACTGTTAGGCTGCTTTGCTTCTAACTGACGCTTTTCAATGACAATACCGCGCGCTTGAGAAGAACCTTGCAGAGGATCAGATTTAGCTTTTAAATTGAGCGCACGGCGCACAAAGTTTGAGTCAGCCCATTGAAAACTTCTTCTCTTGTTTTTGAGCTTCTTTGCTGCATTTAGACCATTTGATTTGTTAGCCATTTTGTAGGAGAGGGACTGCAAGGATGCTTTATAAAGATTTCGTGTCTGTTGTTCTTTCGAGTGGTTTTATGCCACTAAGACCTCGATTTTGAAGAATTTTTTAACTACTTCATTGAGCTCTTTTAGATTCTGCCGCTCACGACCGATGAGCATGCCTTTTGTTTTAGTGTCATTACTAGAAAGCGTTAACTTATCTTCATCCAGTGTCATTGCATCTACTGCAATAGGAGCAATACAGTTCTTGACAAATTCTTTAGGATCTTGATTAAACTCAATTACTTTGATGCGTTTTTTGAACAGTCTTTGTAGCTTTTGTATGTTCATACCTGCTTTACCAATCGCCTTTCCTGCCTGACCTTCCTCGACAATAAATACTAACTGACTTCGCTTGTCTATAAAGAGCCTTTTGGCATGCGTGCGTGTAATTTTTTCAAACAATGAAATAAGCCCAATGGTTTGAAGATTGTACTTTTCCATTGCTAACAGCTGAGAACGCTAACAGGATAATTTTTTTTACACATCAATGCTACTTCTGCACTTGGCACTGTTAATTCCACGACCTCAATTTTCTTTTGTGTAGCATATCTTTTGATAGTTTCTTTAACTGCTTGAGGACATGTATTAGAGAAGAATACTTTTTTGATTTCCCCCAAGCGCAGTTTTTTCAATACTTCTTTTGAGCCGATTGTTATTTTTTCGCTCTTCAAAGCTTCTTTCAATGTGTCAAGACTCATTTCTTACCTTCTTTTCCACTTATAGTATCCTTTTTAATTCTTGTGACTAAGTCTGGAAGACCAGTTCCTAGAGGCACCGGCTGATTTAACATCACATTTTCAATGACTGAGTTGAGATCATCCTCTTCACCAATGACTGATGCATTGATTAAATGCTTCAACGGCGTTTCGAAGCTCGCTCTTGCCAGGACTGACTTCTTCTCACCAGTGATACCTGAACGAGTTATACCTTTGATAGTTCCTGATGTAGTCATAGTATCTGCAATGAACATGATGTGACGAATATCAACATCGAGACCTTGATCTTCAATCACTTTCTGCGCCTCACGAATGATATTCTGACGTCCAGCTTCAACACCGAATACTTTCAAAACTTCGAATAGATTGTTGGTTGTTGTTCTTGTCTCGTCGACTTCTTCAATTTCAACAACATCTTTCAAATTTGAACCTGCAGTGATAATGATATATTCCTCATTGTTCTTCACTGGCAAAACTTGTTTGACGCCTTTGACACCCTTGATGAACACTTCCTTTGCTTTTTCTTTGATCTTGTAGGTTTCCATTAATTCGTTTTCTTCAGCCTTGGTCTTGATAACTATTTTTTCACCGCTCGCACTAGCTTTAACACCCTTCATATTCGCGTTTAAAGCTTCAGCTACTTGATCAGGCTTTAACTTGAGATCTTTCATGCGGTTTTGATTTAATTGCACTTCCACTTGCAACTTGTTGAGATCGATGGAGAATTCTGTTGCAATCTCGCTTAGTTTTGTCTCCTTGATCAATGCAGCAACACGCTTGACTTCAGCCATGTCCTTACTGACGCCTTTTTTCAAGTAGATCTCCATGGACGGTGTTGAGATTTCTTTACGAGCATCCAAGATTTCAATGAGGCGCGGGAGACCTTGTGTGACAGATACTTCAGCTACACCAGCAAAGTGGAATACCCTTAGCGTCATCTGTGTACCTGGCTCTCCAAAGGACTCTGCTGTCAAAATTCCGATAGCTTCACCAGGATTAATCTTAGCAGCATCATATTCTTCTCGCAAATATTCAAGCACTTTCCTGATCTGCTCTTTAGTGAGATTACGCTCTTTTGCTTCGGCCTTGAGTTCTTCAATAAGCTTTTTCGGCATTCTTCCTTCATATTCCTTGAATAGCTGCTCTTCCATGTTATTGACCTATGACATCAGCAATAGCTTTCTTGACGCTGATCTTTCCTCCTTCACTCTTGGAAACATCAATACCATCGTCACCGTACTTGAATTGCACGATGCCTTTACGAGCATTTCTGACTGTTCCATCATATTCTATCTTGAGATCCTGCAATGCATTTGCGAGACGTCTGTACAAGTAACCAGATTTCGGAGTACGTAAAGCAGTATCCATCAGAGCATCACGACCAGTCATAGCGTGGAAGAAGAACTCTACTGGACTTAATCCTTTTTTGAAGGAGTTCCTGACAAAACCATGTGCCACTGGACCTAAATCTCCTTCTTTGAATAATGACAATGTTCTGTTACGGTAACCGCGCTGTATACGCTTACCACCCAAAGCCTGCTGACCTACGCAAGCAGACATCTGCGTGAAGTTCAAAATGTTACCACTAGCACCAGAGCGCGCCATAATAATAATTGGTGTACTTTCATGAGCAAATTGCGAAGCAAGATTACCCACTTTATTACGCACTTTGTTTAAAACTTCCAGACTTTTCACTTCTAAAGATTCTCTTCGTGTCTTCCCTGGCAATTCTTCCAGCTTACCAGACTCATATTCCTTGACTAATGCGTCTACATCCTTGTATGCAAGAGCAATTAACTCATCAATCTTTTCGATAGCTTCACTTGGGATATCTGTGTCTGCAATACCTGTTGTGAATCCATATTTTGCCAAGACCTTGATTCCTAGTTTGAACATGTTTCCTAAAAGGACTAGAGTTTTATCCTGACCATATTTTCTATAGAACTCTCTGATGAGCTCTCCATTGTTTTCACCAATACTATTATTATCAATATATCCAGAAAGGATCTTTCCTTTTTTAATAGTGAGGAATGTTTCTGCACCAGATTCATCTTTCTGCTTTGCAGTTCCGTAGAAATAGAAGTCTTCAGGGAATAGCTTGCAGATGACTTCGCTTCCTTTGACCATTTCCTTATCAAATTTGGCGTTAAAGATATTGATAGAAGTCAATAATTCCACCGCGTCTTCTCTTGAAATAGTAAGCTTTTTTGTGAGCAAGTAGTTTCCTGTGATAGAATCTTCTACACAACCGATAATGTTGTATCCATTCTTAGGTGTCATGATTTGTGTCTGCACCTGCATCAGAATCTCCGCTTCAGCACGAGCTTCCTCAGTCTGCGGAATGTGCAAGTTCATTTCGTCACCATCAAAGTCAGCGTTGTAGGGATTACACACACTCGGGTTTAATCTGAAAGAGCGTCCTGGCAATACCTTAACTTTGTGACACATGATACTCATACGGTGCAAAGAAGGCTGACGATTGAACAAAGCAATATCACTATCATGCAGTTGTCTTTCAACGATATATCCCTCCTTAATCTCTACAATTAATTGTTCTTGTGTCTCCTTTGTGATCTTTCTTTTTTTACCATCTGGAGCAATAACATAATTAGCGCCTGGATATTCCTTAGGACCATTCTTGACTAATGAGATCAGCCATTCTTTGTTCCATTCAGTCACTTTTTCTGGTACTGTTAATTCCATAGCAACTGATTTTGGAATACCCACTTCATTGAACTCAATGTTAGGATCTGGAGAAATGACTGTACGAGCTGCAAAGTTGACACGCTTACCTGCTAAATTGTGACGGAAACGACCTTCTTTACTCTTAATACGCTCTGTTAAAGTCTTCAATGCCTGACCAGATCTGTGACGAGCAGGAGGCACTTGCGTGATAGTGTTGTCGAAATAGGTTGTGACATGATATTGCAACAAATCCCAAAGGTCTTCTACGATAATCTCTGGCGCACCAGCATTGATGTTCTCGAATAATCTCTGATTAATTCTGACGATGTCTCCCAACTTGTGCGTTAAGTCATCTTCAGAACGTTCACCCGTCTCCAAAGTGATTGAAGGACGCATGGTTACTGGAGGAATAGGCAATAAGGTCAAGATCATCCACTCTGGACGAGCTTGCATAGGATCGAATCCCATCAACTCTAGGTCTTTGTCCTGAATCTTAGCTAGACGAGCGCGAACTTCAATAGGAGAGATTCTTTTATCTCCTTCAAGGTAAGTTGTAGGTTTTTCTATTTTGATGGTGATTTGTTTTGCGTTACAGTGAGGACATTTCTTCAACAACTTTGTCTTTCCAATCACTAACTTTGCAAGCTTTCTCATATACTCGAAGTTTCTTTCTTTTTTGAACTTTTGATAGAGCGTTCTGTATTTTGTACATGTTTCTTCATCGAGCAATAATCTATTACATTCCCGACAAGTTGCCTTCAATGCTTCATAGATTTTTCCAGCATAAGATACATGAATGACTGGGCGAGCGATTTCAATATGGCCAAAGTGACCTATACATTCTTTTAATTTAGAACCACAAGTCTTACAACGGAGACCAGGATCGATAACTCCCAGACGAATGTCCATAAGACCACCATCTACAGGATATCCTTCCTTGTCGTATAACTCTGCTGTCACTACTTTAACTGCTGAACTTTTTTCGATCTCTTGCGGACTAACCATGCCGAAGACGATCTTGTCCACTTCTTTGAATTTGTAATCTTTTGCTGCCATAGTTAGTACTTGTTCCTCAATCTTAATCTTGGTGCGATACCGAGCGCTTTTAACTCGTCCAAGAGCAGTTTGAATGCATAGGAAATCTCTACTACATTGATCACGACGTTGCTACCACAGCGGTGGCAGAATCTGTTGTTACGGAAGTCATCGTAGACTGCTAACATACCACATTCTTCACAAACATGAATAGTTGTCTTGTCTGAATCGAAGCGTTCTTTCAAGAGCAATGATGCTCCGTGAGCGACTAAACAATCCTTCTCCATCTCACCTAATCTCAGACCTCCGCCTTTAGCGCGACCTTCGATTGGCTGACGAGTCAATAATTGAATACGGCCTGATGCTCGAGCGTGCAATTTGTTAGCTACCATGTGCTTTAATCTCAAGTAGTACATGTTACCGATATAAATTTTTGCCTTTAATCGTTCTCCAGAGATACCACTGTACATAGTTTCAGTTCCATTTTCTCTGAAGCCCATTTCCATCAATGTCTTTCTCAAATCTTTTTCAGATTCTGACTCAAATGCAGTACCGTCAATAGTTCTGCCTGTTAAAGCCCCTACTTTTCCAGCAACGATCTCGATCAAGTGTGAAATAGTCATACGAGAAGGAATAGAGTGAGGAGAGAAAATTAAATCTGGGACAATACCTGAGGATGTGAACGGCATGTCTGGTTCTGGAACAATAAGCCCAACAACTCCTTTCTGACCATGACGTGAAGCGAACTTATCTCCAATCTCAGGAATACGCAAATGACGAACACGCACTTGGATTAACTTGTTACCCTCTTCATTGTCTGTGATGACAACAGCATCCACTTTTCCTTCTTCATTATTCTTGCTTGTGATTGAGCTTTCTCTGCGCTTGTTAGCAGCAATACTGAATTCATCTAACTCTCCCAAGAATCTTGGAGGGGATGTTTTTCCAATAAGAATGTCATCTTCACCTATACTTGCTTCAGGATGAATAATACCATCTTCCTCTAATAAGCGATAATCATGTTCTGCCTTATACCCCTTGACTTCTTTGTTAGGGATCCCAATCTCGTCTACAAGACCACCAGAGTATCTTAACTCTTCAGCACTATAAGGTCTGAAATATGTGGAACGAGCCAAACTTCGTTGAATAGATCCCCTATTAAAGACAATGGAATCCTGCATGTTGTAGCCTTCGTAACTCATCAAGGCAATAACAATATTTTGTCCTGCCGGGTGTTTGTGCTGTTCAGAAATTTCATAGGTGAATGAGCGAACAATAGGGTTTTGCGGATAGTGCAAAATGTTAACGTCAGTGTCCATTCTTTGCAAGTAATTTGCAGAATAGAAACCTAATGCCTGTTTCTGCCCTTTTGAACCTCTATTCAGACGAGCAGACTGACCGTAGTTTGCGAACGGTACTAATGATGTTGTTAATCCTAGAATCGTCGTTGGAGAAATTTCAACATGTGTGTGATCTGGTGTAATATCTTTTTCATCTAAAGCAACATAAGCTCCTTCTTCTTCACCTGCATCTAAATACTCAATGACTCCCTCTTTCAACAGATCTTTCCAAATCATTTCATTTTTTTCGATCTTACGCATATGTTCTGCTGTAAATTTACTTTTACCATTCTCGACAATGATCAATGGACGGCGCACACGGCCCTTGGAAGTTTCTACATGGATTTCATCCAATTCTTCCCTGTATGCAAGATTCACAGTTCCAGAAATTTTTCCTTTTTGTCTTTCTTCACGGACTTTTCTGGTGAATATTTTTGGATTGTCTACTGATCCTACATATTTTTGGTCGATAAATATGTCAGTCATATTGCTTCCATTCCCAGCTCTTCAAAAGATTTCTTGAGCTTTTGTTCAGGAATTTCTTCTTGCGTGATCTCTGATAATAATGCGAGGTTTTTTCTCAAACCAATAGAAGTACCTTCTGGAGTTTCGATAGCACAGAGCCTTCCCCAGTGTGTTGCATGCAATGCGCGTGCTGCGAAGTTCTCCTGCGTAGCTGACAATAAGGAGACTACTCTCTGTAAATGTGATGTGGAAGCTAGGAAGTTGGTTCTATCCATATTCTGGCTTAACCCTTTACGGCCACCAACCCAGACACCCGTTGCCATGGCACTGTTGATTCTGGAAGTCAATAATTTTTCACGAATAATGATCTTGATGGAGTGGAATTTTCCCCTCTTGACTAATCTCTGGAAGTTGTAGAGAATATCATTAACTAATGCTCGTAACTGCACACGGAACAAATCAGACAATAAGTCTCCGCTTAACTTCAAGCGCTTGTTCATGTAATGATCTTTGTCTTGGTTTTTGATGTCTTCTTTTGAGATGATCAGGAAACGACGCAAGAGTTTACACAAGTTGATTGCCTTGTATTTTCTGTCTTTTGGCTCGATACCTAAATGAGGCAAGAGGTATTTGTCTAAATTATCCTGTGTTTTTTCTAGGCGCTGCTCTTGCATAGGAGACATACCAATCTTCTTGGAGATGAAATCCACTGCATCTGCCTCACTCTTGAGATCTGCGCCATTGAATAGATTAATGAAAATATCATCAAATTCTCTCTCTTGTGAGATTGCCTGCACGATGTCGCTGTCTTTGGTCAAGCCTAATGCCTTGATGACTGCAACAATTGGGATCTTCTTGAAGCGCGTGAATGACAAGTAAATGAGACCGTCTTTTGTCTGCTCGATGACGTGCGGGACTCTGTAAGAGCCGCGCTCAGAGAATACTTTTGCAGTGTATCTGCTGGTACCAATCTTATTTTCCTCTACGAACATCATATTGGCTGCCAAGTCTTCAACAGTCATTAAGACACGTTCGTTACCGTTTAAGATGAAGTACCCACCATTATCATGCGGATCTTCTCCATGCTTGATTAATTCTTCTTCTTTCATACCGTGGAGATGACAATATTTACTCTTGAGCATGATCGGCAACAATCCAATTTGTGTTGTGAATGATTCTCTTTGCACTCCATCGATGTGCGCAGAAATTTCCAAGTTGATAGGCGCAGCATAGGATATTTTTCTCAAACGAGCTTCCATAGGGTAAATGTCTCTTCTGGAGCCATCTGCCTCTACTAGCTGCGGCTTTGTGATGCTGATCTTATCGAGCTTGATACGGAAGTCCTGCATATCCTGTGGAATGATTGTCGGAATGATGTCTCCAATTTCCTGGATAATTTTATGGATATCTTTTTCGATGAAATTATTAAAAGAACGGATGTTAGACTCTACAAATGAATTCTCTTCAAAGTATTTTTTGATAATCAGTTTTTTGTTCATTTAGTCAGCCTTAACTATGCGGAAAAACACAGCATCTTTTTCTGTCTGTGAATCTCTGAGGATTTTGATGACGTCACCGACTTCTGCATTGAGGTTTTTGATGGCAGGATCTTTTGCAGAAATCATCGGCATTTGTGATGGATTAATATTGTATTTTGAGAATAACGCTTGGGCTTCTTCTTTAGTTAGGAGCACATGTTTAGGTACCAAGATATGGTCTTGGATTTTGATGGTTTTCGGCATTTTGTGTTGAGATAACGGACCGGAGGGGATTTGAACCCCCGACCCCTTGGTGTCTTTGCTTTGGCTTGTTAAAAGCCAAGTGCTCTAGCCAGGCTGAGCTACCGGCCCAAAACGCCCTAGGCGGGAATCGAACCCGCGCCACGGCCTTTCTTTGGGCCAGATTTGATCTTGAGTGCCCACGACAGGGCCGTATCATAGCCACTAGACTACTAGGGCACGTCTTTTGGGGATGGTTGTCTTGTTCTTGAGAGTGCTAACTAGATTTGGAAAACATTGGTTTACAACTCTTTTGCCGTCGTCATGGTAGCTTTGTTCAAGAACGATTGTGCCATCTAGAAAAAAAGGTCGATGAGGGGTATATAAAACTTTCGGGTCTGTCGAGAACTCACTATTCAACCCCTTTTCTTATTTCAACACCTTTTTGTAAGGTTGAACTTGCTTTTAAATATTGTTGTTGAGAAAATATATATTTTGCAGTTCTACTTTCACATGGTTTTTGTCACTAAAATCCTGCTACAAACTCTTATCCAGTTCTTATATTCCTCCTGAATTGATTTTTTTAACGCTCTGATCTTTAGTTTCATCTCTTTTCTTTCTTCTCTCTTTTTCAGCTTATACTTCATCATGAGCGCATATCTTTCGAGAAGCTTCGCATTCAAACTTTCTGCAGCTTTTTTTACTTGTTTTTCCACTTCTTTCCATTTTTTCTGGCTCAACACTCTTATTCTTTCCAATACCATTCTCTGATCTTCTAAAATCATCTTTCTTTTGATTAGAGGGAGCTCTACTTTCTTCAGATTCTTTGCCATGCCTATCTTTGCAAGACACCAAATTACTATCTTTGTAGGATCATACTGGTACCAGCGGACACCATTGCGATAATCTGACGGGAATGTGTGATGATAATTATGATATCCTTCGCCGAATGTAAACAATGCTAAAACTGCATTATTGACCGCAGAATGCTCTTTTGAATAAGGCCTGCTACCCAACATATGCGCGAGAGAATTAATTAACCAAGTCATATGATGGATTAGGAACACTCTAGCTAAACAAGCGATTACCATTACTCCAAACAAATCTTTGAAAATCCAACTCAACAGACCAATTACCGCCAAGTTTCCAAGAATTACCAATGCAGTATAATACTTGTGCTGAAACATAACTGCTTTATTTTTTACTAAATCTGGAACTAGACCATAGTCACTCGTTCTTTCATAATTTTTCTTTAAGACCCACAACATATGCGCGTGCCAAAATCCTTGCTTGATTGAATAAGGATCTTTTTCCGTGTCGACATACCGATGATGCATGCGATGATCGCGCGACCATTGCAGAGCACTATTCTCTATAGCTAATGTACTAAACGCTAGAATTAAAAATTCTCCTATTTTGTTGAGATCGTAAGCTTGATGGGCATATAATCGATGGTACCCTGCAGTAATACTGAAACTGATAAGTATACTGAGTATAATCGTTGTTACTATTAGACCAAAACTTGGCGTGTTAAAGATAAAATATATGGGTAATAAACTTAATAACAACAGATGGTAAGAAACAATGAAGATTGTATTTACCCAATCAACATTCTTCGTTTGAATCATACTTTCTATATTCTGTTCTTCTATAAAAACCTTTTTAGAACTGAAGTTTTGCACTTTTTAGCGCGTCTAAAACACCAACTCTACGTTATTCTGCAACAAAAGACGCTATAAGCCCATTTTAGTTATCTGAAAAAATAGTTAAGCAGGCGCAGGCATTCAAAGGATTCTCAGTTTTATTTTC
>DATDXZ010000024.1:0-24993 GCA_035289145.1 Candidatus Nanoarchaeia archaeon | reverse complement strand
CATCAGTACAACAAGCAGCGCTATAAAACCATGAGAGGGTTCGCAACCCTCAAGTCAGCAGATGGCCTCCTTGATTTCTTCGACGTGCATTATAACTTCATTGATAAGCAGAAGATTCGAGGGAAAAAGACAAACGCCGGCGAATGCCGCCGGAATTAAGATAGACTTGGGTGACACTCATAATCTTTTAAGATTTATAGAGGTTGCATATGACGAAAAGTGAAGAATATCGAACTCCCGAAACATTTATATCTGTGAAAACTAGCGAAGTCTGATGTCAGTTGGGGATATTTTTGAAAAGAGTTTGAGTGGTGTTGAAGAATATGTTGCTTTAGCGACAGTCGATGCTGAACATTATCAGCAGACAAACATCGATTTAGTGAAGTTTCTTACTGAAGTAGATGAGACTCCTGGCGTCTATGTCACCTTAAACAAACCATTCTCAACCATGGAAGATCTGTTCAAGAAAAACAGTGTGAACACAGACATGATCATCTTCATTGATGCCGTGACCAGAACCACAGGAGGATCAACAGAAAAAACAAACAAATGTTTATTCATCGGTAGTCCTGAAAACTTAAGTGATGTCTCTTTGGCTATGGATCAGGCGGTTCGTGCTATACCTGGAGAGAAAAAGTTTCTGTTCTTTGATTCCTTGAGTACATTGCTTATCTATAACAAGCCTATAACAGTGGCTAAATTTATTCATTTTTTATCAGGAAAGATGCGGATGTGGAGAGTCAAAGGAATCATTATCTCATTAGAAAAAGAATCAGACAAGGAGTTGTTGAGCGAATTAAGTCAATTTTGTGATATTCGGCTCGACTTGTAAACACCATGAAAAAAAGAGAAATGAGATATATAGTTAGTTTAATCATAATGGGATTATTGTTATTCCTAATAGGCTTGCTTATGGGTAGGACCATTACAGGTGCAGTCTCAAGCAATGCCTTTGAGGGTTCAGAAGCGGCATTTTCAAAGATTATCCTAGCTGCAGTAGCTCTTGCAGTTCTGCTGTTCTTTATTTATATTAATCGAGCAAACATGCTGCAGTTAGGAAAGAATTTTATTAGCACCTTGGCTATTTTGAGTGGTTTATATGCGCTCTTCAAATATGTTCGCGATGTCGAGCTTATTAGTGTGCTCTTGACATTGTCTTTCGGCGTTTGGGCGATCATCTGGACTATTAATGCTTATACAGTATTATCAAGGGGATCAACCATTAGAAAATATACAGGAAGTTTTTTAACTTGCTTAGTGTTTGTTATGTTATATTCATTATTGGATTTTTCCATTACCTTATTTCAGTTAAGTCAATGGCTGGTCTATTTGAAATATATGGTCATCATTTTTGTCTACATCACTTTTGTCTTCACAGCCTATCGTATTTACAAGATTGGTAAGGAATTTGGTTTTGCAGAAGAGTCTTCAAGAATTAAAAAGATCTTAGGTCTCAAGAAAAGATAAAGACTCCAGCACTAGAACTGGAATAATCCTCCCAAGAGCGCCTTGATAGAGAGCTTGACCAAAAAGAAAAGTGAGATCGTAATGATCACTAAAATAGGTAAAAATTTTAATCCTTCTTTTTCTTTGCCTTTGGCTATTAACCCCAAAATAAGAGATCCCATAATAGAAGTGAAGAGCATGGATACAATAGTATAAGCGTTAATGAAGGATGGGGGCACAGCTACTTTTGTGAAGGAAAGCGGCAGATTTGTTGCAGATTCTTGAGGTGGAAGCTGCACTTTCGAGAAAATATCGCTGATAACTTCGACTAAAAAAGAGCTCAAGCCAAAGAGCATAGGTGCACCAAAAGCAATAGCAGAGAAGATAAAGATGACATAGACAAGGACGCTGGAGCGGACTCGTTGTTCAACTAAGCGCTGCTGACGTAAATTTGTAGCTGTTTGCACTAGAAGTTCTGCCAATTCTCCACCAGAAGCCATGGCTGAAACAATGATCTGGAAAGTTTTCTTGAGTCTGTCAGAGCGAATTCTGCTGCTGAGATCCATTAAGGCTTCTCCGAGTTCTTTTCCTGTAGCTAACTCTTTGCCAACATAATTGAGCTCATCTTTGAAGTGCCCAAATTCAGGACGCGCGGAGAGAAGTAACGCTCTGTCTACAGTAAGACCCGCTCGTAAGTTCGATGCCATAAGTTGGAGTGCGTCGGGTAGTAGTTCCTCGACAAAACGCGCCCTGCTGTCTGCGGTCAGTACAAGCCAAGCATAGATAATTCCTTGTAGGAGAATATACCAGCAAATAAGCAGTAGGAAAAAGTTGAGGCTAAAAAAGATCAAAGTGAATAACGCAAGAACCAAGCTCGCTCCAGCAGTGATGAATGTATTGAGTGTCAAAAAGTGATTGACATCAGTCCTGATATTGCAATAGAGCAACAGCTGTTGATAACCTGCTCTCATTTTTACAGGATAGAGGCGTTGAACAAATTCGTACATAGTTAACTAATAAGCGTTGGTCTCCTTGTTTTAATCATACCTAAAAACATGATCTGGAAGAATAAAGTGATGATAAGGAGCCCATAGAAGATAGCTTTTGTAGAAGCTTCGCTTAAAGCGATGAAGGAAGATAGGATAATGATGAACGTAATGCCTAAAGAAGGTGCAATGATAGCAATCAACATGTAGAATAAAGCTAATGGACTTAACTGTCCCCCATATCTCTGGATTTGTGTCAATTGTTCATCAGAAACTGCTTGCATGACTTCTTTAATCAATGATGAAATATCAGAACCCTCTTTCATACCGCTAACCAATTGCCAGAGTGCACGTCTGAAGAGTAAACTGGGGTTGCGGACTGCCATTTCCTCTAGCACATCAACTTGTGCGCGACCTGCACTAATTTCTTTTACTCCTTTGGAAAATTCATCAGATGCTCCTCCATAGTCAGCATGAGCAATATTAACTAGGATGTTAAACAAAGGGACACCGGAGTTAAGCTGAATGTACATATCTTGTAGTGCAGGTAATAAATTAATTTCAATGCCTCGAATACGTCTGGATGCTATAAGTTTTGGATAAGCCATCTGTTGCATAAAAACAAAAAAACAGATGAAGATAGCTATGGGGATGCTGATGAAAATAGGCACGCCGAAGCCAATAATAATGAAACAGATAAATAAACAGAAGGTAAAAAAGACAGTCACAGATGCAAGGCACATGCTGATATACTCGATGGGTCGAATATGTGCTTCTGTTTGTTCAAGATTCAATGCAAGAAAATGAAATCTAGGCTCTAATTTCTCTGAAAATCCAAGGAACAAACGGGAATATTTGTACAAAAGTTGTGGAGGTAAAAACGCAAAGGGAATTTTAATCATCAGACTCCTCCAACTTTAGATAACACAGATTCAGGGTCTATGTAATAACTCCTAATGAGCTCTCCAACAGCATCAACATGACGAATATTATTGGCTACCATCCAGTCGAGGATCTTCTGCTTCTGCAGCATATCTTTTTCGATCTGCGGTAGTGTTAGTCCAGTATGTCTGCTGAGCTCTTCGAAAATACGCACCGACGCAGAATGCTCAACAATTTCATCGGTGCCAGGCTTCCAACGGTAGAGGATGTTTGGCTTGACTGTCGCAGTTCCGTCTTCCATGGTTGGCAAAAATTCACCAACTTGGAAGACTCTTCTGATACCTCGTCTTCTGTCTCTGAACATAACAACATTGAGATGGACACCAGTCAACAAGTTTCTCGGAACTTCAATCGGTGGGTTAATCAGACGATCAATAGTCTCAGCAATCGAATCAGCGTGCACCGTAGCATACACAGAGTGACCGGTGTGCATCGCTTCAAACAAGACTGAAGCTTGATCTTTCTTACGCATTTCACCTAGGATAATCCTATCAGGCCTCATACGCAAAGAGTTGATCAGCAAATCTAACATAGTGACTTCGCCTTTGCCTTCTGGATTTGGTTGACGAATAGTGAGTGGACACCAATATAAGTATTTGGGCAATTGTAATTCTCTCGTATTATGACAAACGATATTTTCACAGATAAAATTTTCAGTTCCAGGAACAGAGAAATCATAAACATTTCCTTTAAACTGTTGTTTGTTAATACTAATAATACGATCCCAGAAAAGGTCATTAAATGCTAGTGAAGATACTTCTTCAACAAGAGGCGCATTGACAAGCGAGGTATGCAGAGGCATAAACTTATTGAACAGACGCTGAAGAACAGATCTTCCAATATGACTTTTTTGATACATACCTTGCCAACTTTTCCAGGAAGTGTAGTTCTTACTATCCTTAAAATTATCGCCAAACGCATGTTTTAAAAGAAGATAAGAGGGTTTTGTAAGGGGAATGACATCTGAGCTTTCCTTCGGTTGTTCACTAATGGTGTGATGGAGTTTTTTGTTTTGGCGTTCTTGTAAAAAGCCACCCAAGTCATAAAATCGCTGTAAAAATGGTGATCCTGAAATAAAGCTTTGATAGGTTTTATCTTTCAATTGATGCCTGCTTAATCTGAAAAGAATTCCCAATCGTAAGAATAGAGTTTGTACATCTTCCAGGAGTCCTAAAGAACAGCTGCCTACCACAACATCGTTTTCACGGGGCAAACCATCTCCGCTCATATATCCGCGTAAAAAGAAAGTAAGTTCATCTTTAGGCAACGAGAAAACCCAGGGTGGGACGCGTTTAGTATAAGCGTTACCCTCTAAACCCAGCACATGTTTGAAGAAGTGTTTAAATGTTGTAGAATGGATCATTAAAGATAATCCATCGCTATGGAGTTTTGGAGTACTATGACAAATTCTATTACTTATACGTTGAACATAAGCATTACAAGCATCTTCTACTACGCTAAAAATGACAGAATTTTTATCGTAAGAGCCATCAGCGAGCCAAAGACCAGCAAGACATGATAAATCTTTATCAACAGAAATAAGGAGAGGTATGCTCACTCTTCCATGTCTACTTGAACGTAAAGGCAGTAAACGTAATGATAACTTTAGTGCTTCAGGAATCTCTAGACCTATCTTTAATAGAACTGACACGGGTATTCTTTCTAAACGAAGATAGGTAAGGACTTGTGCTTTTGATCTATACCGCAATAATTTCTCTTTCATAGGCAAAAGAAGTTGTTGTAATCCCTTGCCCCTTATTTGGAATGTCTTGAAATAATCCAGATAGTTTGTTAAATCAAAATGAACTGCTGCTCCTTGTACGGGTAAAATACGTGGTGTAGCAAGAACATCTCCTATAGAAAGATCTGCGCATCGTACGGCTTGTAATTTATTATTAACCAAAGAGAATAGTGAATGATCACTAGTAACTTTAATATTTTTACCACTTGCTAGATTGAATTCATACATATCTTTTTCAACGAAGTGTCGTATAAAAGATGACGGTTTACGAAGCTCGACTTTACCGTCTTTTGTTACTGAAAGTATTTGAATATCTTTATTCTGGAAAACTTCTGTTCCATCTGCTAAAATTTGTTTCTGTTCCTTGAGCTTGCTATCAATTAAGGAACCAATAGTACTCTGTCGTAAAATACTGTTTTCTACATAATAGAGAGAAGAGTCTCCATGAACACTATCTTCAATCGAGACAATTCTGTGATTAGGAGGCATAAATGGCATTACAATATTAAGGAAAGAAGTCTTTCCGCTGCCAGTGCCGCCGCTCACAAGAACATTCATTTCATATTGGATGGCTAGCCATATTAAAGCCAAGACGTGAGAGGTGACAGTCTTGTTCTTGATGAAGTCTGTTAGTGTCCAAGGGTCTCTGGCGAATTTACGAATAGTAATAGTATGGCCTTTGGTGCAGATGGGGAACAGAACTGCGTTTGCACGATCTCCAGTGATTAAATGTGCGTCTAACAAAGGATTTAAAGTAGTGATTTGTCGTCCGACACGCCTTGCAATAATATTGGAATAGTTCAAGATTTTCTCTTCGCTCTCCATTTTGATATTGGTTTCAAGCCAGCCATAACGTTTGTGGAAGACACGAACAGGTTCGCTTGATGAATTGATAACTATTTCTTCCAGTGCTTCATCATTCAGGAGATATTCCACGTCTCCAAGCCCCAACATTTCCTGGATCAGGATATTAATCAAGAGCGTTGAAGTTTCTGCAGTAATATTAGGCAGCTTGTCTTTCAGAAGGGTGACTGCTCGTTTGCCGAATTTCTCTTTGAGCTGGACAATAGATTTAGGATCTAACATTTCTCCTGTGCTGATAGAGACTTCGCTGATAAGGCCATGTTTGATATAATTCATCAATGCGCGTGTAGCAGGAGCTACAGTTGGTACAGCAATAGAATAAATCTTCATCTCTCCTTTGCCGCCTAAAATGGCGACAGTGACAACTAAGTCATCGACCTTGATTGTATATTCCTCTATTTTTTCCATCGTAGTTCAAGATCTCCCACCGTGGGATAATGTAGTTCAATTAATCCTTGCACATTTAAAATTTTCCCCCATTCTTCAGCCTCTTTCCTTGAAACATTAAATCCTTGCGCTACTTCAGTGATAGTCAGGACTTTTTTTTCAGAGATTAAGTGGTAGAGTCTGTCAAAGTCAGTTTCGTACGTGCCGCGAATGATAGTTGTTGGTTTTCTCTCGAGTTCTTCTTTGATTTCAGAGACATGCCGCTGTTCTTGAACGTGATATCTAATATGCTTCGCTTTATAACTCTTTCTTACTTTGTTGACGAGCAGAATAATAATTAACGAAAATACTCCTATCATGATGAAATAAAATTGAGGCGATGCATCGCTTAAGATGTCTATCCAATAAGGAAGTAAAAAAAGATCACTGCTATTCATAACAAAGAGGGAGATAAGTAAGACTCCTACAAGACATACAAGAATGACTACTTTCTTCTTTTTCGATGTGAAGCCTTGTGCAGCTATTAATGCCTGGTTAATTAAAGCATCAGGCCATCCGGATTTTTGTGCTGCAGTGCGTATGGCTTCTGCAGGATATTGTTGTTGTAATGAATCCCTGATATAAGCAATAAGTGTTTCTAGGTGTTCTGTATCTTGGATGGGTTGTAAAGAAGCGGGTTTTTGTGTGTGTGATGTAGTTGTGGGTCTTACTTGTAGCGCTGCGGAAGATTGAAGAGGAGAAGTCGCTGCTTGAGTAGCTGGTGGAGTAGGCTGAGCAGAGGTTGTTGTCGGATGTGATGCTAAAATGAGATGATGGTGATGTAAGTGAATCAATTCTGCAATAGAGGCGCTTAAGAGGATAAGCCCTAAGAAAAGAAGTGTCACTACAAAAGAGATATACTGCTGAAAGTTAATGACAAGGCTCACAGCAATAAGTATAATGCTTAAAATAAGAAGAGCAATAAAGAGCCATCGCTCATGTTTTCTGTCTTGATAATGCAGGTAGTGCAGCAGAGAGAGATGATGTGGTGATTGTTGTTGTAATGATGGTGTTCTCTGCTGCTGGCTAACCTGTTGGTACCGCGTGTCAGAAGGTCGAGAAAGGATTTCACGGTCTTCTGCATAGCGATTGTGATGGTCATGAGGTAATTGTTCTGCTTTGGTTGGAATATAGTGTTCAAGTCCTTCTTCAAAAGGAAGTAAGGTTTTAGGTGAAGAATCTTCGAAAGAATGTTGGACATCTTGTCGAGGAGAAGGTATTGATCGGAAAGAAGATAGAGGTTGCTGTGTAACAGGTCGTTGAAAAGTTCCTGGTGCTGGTAATTTTTGCTGGAGATGGAGATCCTGGTTAAAGAGAGATTTTACATTATCTAAAGAGGCGATTCCTGGGTGAGTTGGTTTCTGAGGTGGTGTGTAGCGATGAAAAAAATGGCCAAAAAAGCGAGAAAGTAATCTTTGTTTTTTAGGAGGTGTAGGTTTGAGTGGCAGTAGTTCTCGCGAAGGAATTAATGTTTTTGCAACAGCAGGAACAGGTTGTGATGATGCCTGAGATGATGGTTGTGTGGATGGAGGTAAATATAATGAGCGTTTCCAGAGAAACTGCTCATAGAGAGAATAAACAATAAGTAAAAGGCCACAGCCAAAAGCGAGAACGAAATAATCAAGTTGAAGAATAAAGTCAACAAAAAGTGATACAGTAACAGAAAGCAATCCTATCCAAAATATACTGCGAAATATCTGCTCCATCACCATCTCTGTCAGAAGAGACGATTTCAGGCTTTATTAACTGTTGCTGTAATTAAATAATAGTTACAAAAACTATCACAGATCTCATTTAAAACGCGCTGGACGCTGTATTCTAGTGACGTTTAGATTAGGAATAGTTGCTGTAAGTGTTTCAGAAGAATACACTTCCATAGGTCCAACAGAATATTTCAGCATAACTTCCCAGCGAATGGGGTTGTCATACTGGATGAGAGTGAGAACATTACCAATAGGACTCGTAGTATTGCTTTTTCCATCATACATCATGATAGTCGGCCTTTCTTTAGAGGGGTTCGCAGGCATATTAGGATCATAAGGTGTAATGAAATTATATCCAGGAGTGCTGGCATCATTAGTCAAGTTATCTAGGAAGATAATCTGGGAAAAGACTTCAGAGCTCCTATTGAATATGGCATTGTCTTGGACATCAGAGTAACAAAAGCCTTGTTCAGTTTCCGTTAGAATACTAAGGCGGGCATTGATCTCCCCAGTTCCAGGGTCGCCACTTAATCGTTTAGTGCCTATTGCAGTCCAATTGATCACTGGGCAGCGAGTAGGGTGTCTCACTTTAATATTGATTTCTTTAAGTTCGCTTAAGTTGTTGCCCAAGAGAAACAATTCATAGGTGGAGTTGGTAGGATAAAGCGTCGGATGACTATTTACTTCAAAACAGCAATAGGGTTCAGTGATTGCAAAGTGTCTGAAGTTATAAGCTGACGCGCCAAGAGAAATCTTTGAAAGATTAAGAATATCATCCCCATAAACATAGAAAAAGATAGAATTAAAGAGATTAGAGTCATAAGAAGGATAATAGAAGGCCAAAATGAGGAAATTGATATATATAAATCCTAGAGGGTTTGCAAGAGTGGTTGTTTTATAAGTGAGGGATTCTGCCATGTGCTGTACGAAAACATCGCTGGTTTTCATCGCTAAGATAACTGCATCAGTAGTATCTGGAGGTGTATAATAATTTGGAGATCCGCTTCGTTTCATGTCTTTGACTAGAACGATCGTGTCATTGTTGAGTGTTAAGTTGATGCCTGTTAAAGGTAAATAGCTTCTAAAAAGTGCTCGTTCCAAGGAGCTAGAGAGAGTATGGATGCGATCTATGGATGCGAGCTCTGTAAGTCTAAGATCAGAGTTTTCAGCATTGCGTAAAATCAATGTGGCAAAAGACAAGACTATAAGTGAGATAAAAGTGATGCCTAAAGTCAGCAAGACTCCTTTGGAAGTAAACAAAAGTCTCATTAAGATCCCGCCGTTTTCAGCCAGATCCAATAGCTGACTAAATGATATCCTGCAAAGTCGCCGTCAGGTTCAAGAATGCTGATAAATCGTTCCCCAGAGCCAATGAAACGGTCTATAGGTATAGAAGTAATGGTATTGTCAGAATAAGCTCCTCTGCTGTAAGACGTATCGCCAACGACGCGTATCCATTTAAGAGTCAAAGACGTTGAAGCATTATTAGTGACAGTAATCCAATTGTTGGAGCTATTACCTGATTCAAAATAGGGGAAGACAAAGGTTGATCCCCAGAAGTAAATGCCAGTGTCTAGATCAAAAGGAAATTGTTGTGTAGTGAAGTTGCCATCCACATTGATAGTCGCAGATATACCTGGATCCGATCTAGTAGTTCCCAACATGACAAAATGATTGCCTTGGTTAATAATGTTTGCCTCCTCTGAAAGCAAGGTGAATGGTTTTATTTTAATCCATTCTGCCTGGTCAAGTGTGCAGCCATTAGCATTGCAGTCAACGCCTGTAGATGTTTGGCAAAGTTCCTGAGCTCCAGTTCCGCCGCCATCTGGGCAGTAAGAAACTGTCACAGGTGTTTCTTTCATGTCAGTAATAGTATAATACATGGCATAATTTTTAGGAAGATAGACAGAGACATTTAAGTTTGATTCAGGAATAACATCTCCATGTAATTCTAAGTCATTCGCAAACGTGTAATCAAATTTTTCTTGGTAATCTAAGACAGCTATGATGTCGCTTCCAATGCGAACAGGTTGTAGCTGTGATAATGATTCTTTCGAAGACGTGCTGAAGTAATAAGAGCTGTTGATAAGAATAATAATAACTACGGAGACTGCCAGTGCAGCATCAAGCGCAAAGATAATTCCCTTTCGTTTTATTTCCATATAGCAAACTCCACAATAACTGGCTGGTTATTGTACAATGCGATGCGTGCTAGATTAACTGCGTATTTTCCAGAAGGAAAGAGTCCTGAATTTAAGAGTGGAACACCAGTTTGGTCACGAATAACAAAGTAATAGTTATAGAGGTTTATTTTTAAGGCATCCTTGATAAGAGCGGGATTTCTATCACTAAGGTCTTTAAAGGCGTCGATACGTTCAGAAGACAAAACACGTTCATTATCTGCAAGACCGAGAACTTCCGGAGCAGTTTCATTGTAAGTAATGTGCCAGTTTACAGGAATGCCTTTACTTTTTACCAGTAAGTCACTCACTTGAAATCCTTTGAGCATCATTTCATCATAGTCAAATCTGCTGGTTAAACGAATGTTATACAAATTCCAAGTCAGTGTTGTAATAGTAATAAGGATAATAAAAACTGATATGGCAATGAATAAATCCGTGACTGCAGCTTGACCATTTTTTTTCGGCGTCATATAAAGATCACAACACTAATTTTTTTCACATTTACAGTTAGACTTGCATGCCAAGATCTCACCCTCTTCACTGAAACACTGATCGCTTGGATTTTCTGGAGGATCACATTCCTCTCCATCTTCAACAATAGAGTTGCCGCATTCAACAAAAATGTTCGTAGTCACAATCATAGAAACACAATTGCTCCTGCTTCCGCCGGGATTGACTGCTGCAATAGCGTAACTGCCAACACCAGTCTGTGCAGTAGAAACATCTGCTACAAGACCTCCTTCTTGGATGGTAGTAGATGGATTTAAATCAGCGCAAATACCGTTAACACATGATTGTCCAAGAGCGCAGTCACTATCTTGTGCACATATAGTCATTGTTTGGCAGCCGCCATTGGATCCTTGGATCTTGCTGAGAATAATCTCAGTGTCGCTTGCAAAATTAGCTCCAAGAACGCGGAACCCATCTGAAGGACTCACAGTTGTTGAAATAGTGCATAAAGATGAATAAGGATTTTCTTCTTCAGGACAGATGCCCACTACTTGAGGTTGTGCTCCTACAACAATAGTGTCTAAATAAGTATAAATTAAGGGTACAGTCATGAATCCGTCTCCGACCAATGCCTCGCTTCCGATGCGTACATTCTCTGACGAAGATTGAGCAGAATAAATTTGTCCGTTGCCTGTTTGTACAGAAAGAACATTATTTTGTAAATTATTTTGTACTATTTTAGAAACACGGACAGGTATAGTGAATTTGCTGCCAACCCCGCCTAGATTTGCTAGTGTCTCTGTGGCTTGGCCTACACGAACGACCATGTCAGCATTCATTTGGTTGTCAAACCCTCCTAATAAGTAGCGGAAAAAACTGTAGAAAAAAGGAATGGCAAGTAATAAAATCATACCTATAACGACAATGTACTCATAGCTGAGTTGTGCTTTTTTGTGGTGCATAGTTAAAGTCCGCAACCATTAAAGAGAAAATTTGGATCTGAGAAGGTGCAAAGATCAAAGCAAGAAACGACCTCATTACAATCAGGAGGGTTAGTGCAAATAGTATGAGTATCTTCATCTCCATATTGCACAACCTGTCCTTTGACATTCATAAAACAATAGTTATAGCTTCCTGATAAAGAGATTTGTCCTTGTGCATCGGCAAAAATTGGATTCATGTAGCCAACATAAGTGCAAGGCGTTTCTTTTGAGCTAGTTTGTGAAGGTTCAACAGTAATGCGCCCATTAGTAAAGATAGACATGGGATAATGAAGGCTAAGAATCGCTGCAGTATTAAAACCTGATGAAGTCAAGCTTGCAATAGTATTCGCCACTTTTAAGCACTCATTCCTCTTTTGTAAGTAATCGTCCATTTTTCGTAATTCACCGCGGCGATTGAATGAAATTCCCGTGAGCAATAGGAAAATCATAATGATAACGCCTACAGCGTACATGATCTCAATGCTAATTTGTCCTCGTCGTGGCTTATATAGTTTTCGTCTCATCGTTGGGTGATATTAACATAGCCTCCGGGCAGTGCTTCAACTTTGATGAAATAAGTTCCTTTCGTAGTGGGTAAAAAACCCATAACCTTTGCTCTGGTAGAAACATGTGCATCAGATACATCGCCGGAACCAGAAACAACTAATAAGATTTCTCGTCCTTCTGGTCCGCCGACTAAGGTTGATTGAACTCCTTCAGGAATAGTAATGGGGATGACTTCTATAGATCCTGGCCCGAGAGCGTACACTGCATCGGCAGCTTTACCTAATCTATTCACGATATTCTCGACTTGAGTTTGTTTGACGCTGTCAGTCGATTGTGTTAAGGAGAAGTAAACTATAGGGATGAAAAAAAACATCAAGACCCCAGTCAGGATAATATATTCTACACCTGCTTGACCTGAATGACGCATAGACACCTCTCTTGAAAAGAAAACACAAAACGAACTATAAAAAGGTTTCTCCGTAGAAGTCCGCAAGAAAGAAAGTCTTAAAAGGAAAAAAGTCCAGTCTGATAAAGATGAAAATTATAGTCTATTGTCGTAATGATGATCCTTATTCCCAGATGTTAAAAAATCTCTTGAGCATGAATGAAATCTCCTTTGAGAACAGGGAAGTGACGCGTGATCAGACAGCATATAAGGAAATGCTTGACTTGTCTGGCCAAGATAAGACTCCAGTACTAGTCATCAATGGTCATGCTTATGCAGGATTTGACAGGGAAATGATTAAGGAAATTATCAAGAAAGAGCAAGAGCTGGAAACGCAGCAAAATATCTCCAATGACACAACAGCCTAAGATTTTGATCGGAAGTCCAACAGCAGCTCCTTATCTCTACTGTCTTCCCGATTGGGTTGCACGTGTCAAGGAATTAACGTACAAAAACAAGACTGCGGTGCTCGTCGATAATTCTGAAACCATCCCCTATACCAAGACGATTGAGCAGTTAGGTATTCAAGCAGTGAAAGATCCAGAATTCGTGAAAGACTCTCGAATGCGTCTTCCGCATAGCAGAAATATTTTGAGGCAGATGGTGTTGGATGGTGGTTATGATTATTTTTTGAGTTTAGAGCAGGATGTCATTCCTCCAGTAGATGTGATTGAGCAATTATTAAGTCACGAGAAAAAAATAGTGACGGGCGTCTATTACAAGTATTTCAATCTCAGTTATCATCACCAAGGAAAGCCTGTTAAAAAAGTCAGGAAGCTCATGCCCTTGCTCTTTGGTTATGTCCCTGGAATTACCGAGAAAATGCGTTTCCTCTCGCAGGATGATGTAGAAGAGCCGAAAGTGTTTCCAGTTCGTTTCTCTGGTCTGGGTTGTATCTTGATTCATAGGAATGTTTTGGAAAAAGTGCATTTCAGGGCGGATATATCTGTCAATTGTCACGATGATCTCTGGTTCTGTAATGATGCCTTGAAGAATGGGTTTGAAATCTTTGTTGACACCAACGTAAAATGTAAGCACATGTTATCAGGAAAACCTTCAGGATTATTTGCAGATATGGAAAAGAAATTTGATCCCGATCTGTTAACTCAATAAGTCTTTGACTTTTCCAAACGGATACACTTTGTCCTCAACAACATAGACGAGGAAGTCCTCAATTTTTTGTTTGAGATACGGGCTCAGAAAGCGTTCTCGAGTCACGTCGCTACCATCAGTTAGAGGGTTGAACGAAGGCATGACAATTAACATACTCTTTTTCCAGGATCCCACTAAGAAGCATTTAAATTTCTCTCCAGGTTTTTCTTTAAAGGACACAGCAGGATGTTCATGCCCTATAATCAGAATAGGTGTGGTCTCTTTGACAATTTTATGGCCGTGAAGAATCAGTGCATCTCCCAAGCGATAGGAGTCAACCACTTGGATGTTCCTCTTGTCTGCTATGGGGTTTATCATGAGATCGTGATTGCCTTTCACAATGATAATGGTTTTCACATGTTGCAGACAGAAGTCAAAAAACTGCAATATTTCCTGCCATTCTTGTTCTAAAATCCTGCCGAACTCATGTTTGACATCGCCATTAATGACTAAAGTAGTCGCTTTCACTTGGCGGAAAATCTTCTGCAGGCGGTCAAGAATGTCTTCCAGTTGAAACTTAGGCAAGAACAATCCTCTCCGTTGGACAACCTGTTCATAGCCTAGTTGTAAATCTCCTAAAATCAAGTGATCTTGGTACATAATGGCTAAATCGACCATTCGCAGTCCTTTGGGCAGGCTCATAAGAAGAATGTTTATATAGGTGTTCATATATAGTTTTCTACTGTGAAAAGAACCTATTTTACGCTGGAACAAGCCCGCTTAATGCTGCCAGAAGTGCAAAAACATCTTCGAAAAGTCAATCGTTCACGGAGACAGTTGATGATACTGGATAGTATTGACATCAGCCATGATGATTTTGAGCAAGACGACAGAATTCAGCGCGCGTTAGAGAAAGAATTTCATCGTATTTCTTATAAAGTCTATGATGAATTGGAAACATTAGATAGAAAAGGTGTTATTCTCAGAGACGTAGATGAGGGGCTTTTGGATTTTCGTTCTATATTCCAGGGTCGCCAGATATTTTTATGCTGGCGCATCGGTGAGCAAACTATCAATTATTGGCACGAAGCAGACGATGGCGAGCAGGGAAGAAAGCACATTCATGACTTGCAGAAAGACAAGTTCCATTACAAGCACACGCGCAAAGGACATAAGGATGAGAAAAAAGAGAAGAAAAGAATTCCAAGAAGATTGTCTGTGCAGAGAAAATAAATCTACAAAATTTCTTACTGATTTAGAAAGTTATAATTTTATCCAAACTTTTATGATCACTAAATTATCTAACAAGTTGGTCCAGTGACATTATTATAATATCTGTTACTTATATTATTTATACAATAATTGTTTCTGTTTGCTTCCCATACTCCGTTATCCCAAATGTCATTATCCCATATATTATTTGATACATTTTCAAAATAATAAGTGTTATAAAATATTAATGACTGACTATTGTCTTTAAGCCAGTTCAAAGTGATATTATTCCCGTAACCGATATCTGATTCCATACCATATCTGCCATTATATGTAAAACTATTATTAATAATTATATTAAATCCTGATGTTTCTACACGCATACCATATGTGTTGTTAGAAAATTTGTTTTGCAAGATAGAACTATTGTATGTTTGCCATACATAAGCACCAAAATCATTATTTGTTGCATTATTGTTTATTATAGTGCTTTCAGTAAGCCATCGAGTTTCATATCCTATATAGTAGTTTTCAACATTACAATTTATTAGTGTTATGTTAGAAGATTGTTGGATACGAATTCCATAACTACGGTATATTTTTGTTCCATTTAAAGTTGCGCCATCGCAGTTTAACATAACATTGTTCTGAACAGAGATACCATTAGGAAGATTATATACTCCGGGGCAGAATTTTGTGTCTATTTGTATTTGCATACTGTCATTTGGAATAATACAATCAATAGGCATAGGTTGTACTGGGGAAGAGATGTTTACTTGAAGTTTAGCAATACATGAAACACTTAGAAAGATAGTAAAGAATAATATTAAAAGAATTAAACTCCATTTATTGCTGTGCTCAGATGACTTATTCATTTAGATAAAGCATATACTACAGTATATAAGTATTACTCATACCTTAACGCATCAACAGGTTTCAACTTAGAAGCTTGATACGCAGGCAGCAATCCACTCAATGCACCAATCAAGAACGCAAAAACTAAGCTGCCGGCAACTAACTGCCATGTAAAAAGTGGAGTAAAGACGCCAAAGCCTGAAGCTGCTATCGCAGTGCCTGCAACTGAAGACAAGAGATAGCCTGCTAAGACTCCCAATATCCCTCCAACTAAGCTTAACACACCAGATTCAAAGATAAACACAAACAGAATGGCAATATTTTTTGATCCAATCGCTTTGAAGACGCCAATCTCTTTTGTTCTTTCCAAAGTAGCAGTATACATAGTGTTCACGATATTGACAGCGGCGACAAAGACAGAGATGAATGCAATTAAGATTACAACTCCAGTGATGATACTTAGAATAGACTTGAACGTGGCAATCACCTGCTCAAAAGTCTGCACAAAAAAGTCTTCTTCTCCAGGATCTTGATGTCTATGATCTCTTAGCTCTTCTTTGATGTCTTCCGCGAGTTTTGCAGGAGCAACACCTGGAGCAGCCCTAATGAAAATAAATATATAATTCTCAGGAGCAAAGATGCTTTCCATGGCGTCTTTGGTGATGTAGATATTGGAATCATCCTGCGGATTGCCGACAGACTCATAAAAGCCGGCAACTTCAAACGTATGATTATTAATCAGAAGTTTGTCTCGAAGTCTGACAGGATGCTCAAAAATTTTCTCAGGAAGTTTATAATTATATCCTAAGAGTATTTTTGATTTTTCATTGCCTCGGAGAGTATTGCCTTCATCCAATTCGAGAGCAAATAGCTCCTCTAGTAAGACACGATAGTCTTTATAGTCTGATCCCATCAAGTATCCGTATTTTTTGCGGTCATCAAACTGCACTTCGCCGCTGATGGCGTAAATCCCTGTAGCTTCGTTCACTCCTTTAACACTTCTGACAGCTTCTAGATCAGTTTCATCCATGCGGACATTGGTATCTAATGAGGGTGGCCCAAAACCAAAACCTCGTGCCTGAATCATCAGTTTGTCATTGCCCATTTCTTGGGAGATTTGTTCAACATAGGAAGAGATGCCTTGTCCAAAGCTAATCAATGTAGTGATCGCGGCAATCCCTATAAACACGGAAAGAATAGTCAAGAAACTTCTTCGCTTGCGTACACGTAGACTTTCTAAGGAGTATTTGATTAAATCAGCGCCAATCATTTGACATACCTCAATGCTTCAACAGGTACAAGTCGCGAGGCTTGCATGGCAGGTAATAATCCAGCGACAGTGCCGATAACAAATGAGAAGAGAAGTGCTCCAAGAACAATAAACCAGTTCAGGGACACCTGGATTAAATCGCTGCCTAGAGAAACAGATCCTAAAAAAGCTAGCCCATACGCAATGCCGGCTCCAAAGATGATGCCTACTATGCCTCCTACAAATCCAAGAAATCCAGATTCAAGCAGGAACAAAGCGAAGATCATTTTGCGTTGTGCGCCTATAGCTTTCATGATTCCTATTTGTTTAGTTCGTTCAACCACAGATGTATACATTGTATTCGCTATCCCAATGCCTCCAACAATAATAGATATGCCTGCGATCACATAGACAAAAATTTGGATAGCGAACAACGTAGAGTCTAAATTTTCTAGCGCCTGTTCAGGGCTTTCAACAGAGAAGTCTTCTTCTGCTTTTTCAACATCGCGTTCTTTGCGTAAATAAGATTCAACTCTCTCCTTAGCTCTTGCCATGTCTTGGCCTGGCTGAACTATAGTGACAATCAAGTCATAGGTGTCATTGACATCAAATAAAGTGCGCATGACTTCTTCATTCATGAGTATGGCATTGTCAATAATGAAGCTGCCTTTTTTTTCGAGAATACCGATAACTTCGAACTCCTTGTCTTGAATGACAACAGTGTCACGAAGCCGTACAGATTTCCCAAGAGTTTCAGTATCCAAATAATTTATTCCCAGAACAACTTTGTTGACATCTCCATCCTTGAGCATGTGTCCTTGGTCAAGTTCTAAGTTTGCTATTCTTTCAATCTCTTTTCTGTCTTGTCCATCGGGAATGCTTGCTGCAAAGCTAAAATCTTGAAAGCCATGGTATTCAATCTTCGCGCTCTCGATTAGGCGTCCAATCGCCCGGTCAATCCCAGGTATGTTGCTTAAATCAGGTATATAAGAATCCAGCAGCGGAGTGACTACGCCTTCTCCAGGAGGTCCATTTTGAAGTCCAGACGCTTGAATCGTCAGCACATCTGTTGTCAGAAAGTTAAACTGCCCCATTATCGCAACGCGCAATCCTTGTCCTAGACCGATGAGAGAAATCACTGCAGCTATCCCTATGAAGATGCCTACCATAGTAAGCCAGCTGCGAAGTCGTCTGTTTTTCAGAGACCCGTAGGCGAGCTGCAGGTAATCATTGATCATCGCTTTCTGAAACGTTTTCTATAGACAATATAACCTACAATGACTACAACAACTAAAATAGTTATCCAGCTTCCTATGCTGCTCTTCACTAAGCCAAGCTTTTTTGCTTCGCTAGTCGTTAAGAGATTTAAAGTCAAAGTATGATCATCAATGTACTCATGGTCATCGACTTCATACGTGAGGCGTAGAGGAATATTGACCTGTTGCAGGTTCTTTTCTACATAGATGTCAAAATCTTCTGATTCAACATCATCAGCATCAACATCACCTATGTAAATGTAATTGCTGGTGGACAAGAGCTTGTAGTTTTCTGAAGGTAATAACGTCAATTCTAGAGAGTTCACGTCATAACCGCCGCTGTTCGCGATGTCGATAGTGATACTTCCCTTGGTGTCGCCAACAATAATGTCGCTGGATGCAACATAGGGTTTCAAAGAAATCTTCTCATTTTCGATGTCAACAAAGAATTGGTCTTTGTATTCTTTTTTTGCGTCGCCATTATAGATATTGAGTAAAAGTTCATGTTCTCCATCAACTGCTGCAGGGTCTACTCGAAGCTTAAAGTCCGCGAACACAGCGTCAGAGCTGAATTTTCTTCCTTCAAGGCGTCCCAAGTTCTTGCTTCCTGATCCATACAGAGAAAAAGGATAATCAGGGACTATTTCTAAAGTTATTGCTTGTGTAGTGTCTTCCCACCAGTTTTCAATTCTAAAGCGTACTTCGACAACATCGCCAGCTCGTACAGGATCCGGATCTTGTCCTAGCATGTCGATACGTATTAATCCTGCCTCTGCTGCAAGTGCAGGAACACTGACAAAGAATAAAATCAGTACATATAAGAGAATTTTTTTCATCGTTTTCGTTTGCCTCCTAGGACTATTTTCTCAACCATGCCGTCCTTCAAGTGGATGACACGTTCAGCGTGATGGACTAGATTTAAGTCATGGGTAACCAAGACAACAGTCTTGCCTTGTTTTTCATGGATGTCTGCCAAAGTTTTCATAACTTCTGCGCCTGTTTTGGAATCTAGGTTGCCGGTAGGTTCGTCTGCTAGCACAACATCAGGGTCATTAGCTAATGCCCGGGAAATAGCAACTCTCTGACTTTGTCCGCCAGAAAGTTCATTGGGCTTGTGATGTGTTCTATCGCCGAGACCAAACTTCGTCAACAAGGATTTTGCTTTCGCTGTTCTAACATTTAAGAGAGATCCTTGGAAGAGCATAGGCAGTGCGACATTCTCCAAAGCGGTCAACGTCGGTATGAGATTGAATTGCTGGAAAATAAAGCCAATAGTTTTTCCACGAATAGAAGCTAGCCGTGATTCAGACAAATGAGCAATGTTATGATCATGTAAAAAGATAGTTCCTTTAGAAGGGATATCCAGACAACCAATCAAGTTCATCATGGTGCTCTTGCCGCTGCCGCTTGGGCCAACAACAGCTACAAATTCTCCCTGATGAATTTTGAAAGAGACTCCCCGAAGAGCATGCACTATATTGTCACCCATCTGATAAGTTTTCCACACATCTTTGAGTTCAATTAGGACTTTTTGCATAGGTATTCAATCTCTTTTGTAGTTTGCTGCAGTAAAGTTTTGATCTGTTGTTTTTGTCTGTCAGTGAGGTCACAATTGGAAGCTTTGAAAAGAGTATCTCTGAAGCGGATGGCATCAAAAGTAAAAGATCCAAAGGGTGCTTTTCCCTGAACAACGCGTTGAAAAATACGTTGCATATGCGTCGGTTTCTCACCGCAAAGTTGCTCCATGTAGTGGTGTGTGCGCTCCATTTTAGTGAAGAGTTCTTGTCTGTGGCTGAGTAAATCATTAAGCTCTTGTTTTCCTTGGGCAGTGAGGTGATACAGAGTGCTTCTTTGCTGTATTTTGCTGGAGATCAGTTTTTTATGTTCTAAGCCCTTCAATAAAGGATACATGGACCCAGAACTAGGTTTCTTGCCGAGACTTTCTTCTATCTTTTTCATAAGGTCATAGCCGCTGCAGTCCTGTTCCGAGAGGATTTTCAACACGCTGAGCTTCAAGTAGCCTTCTTGCATTGTATCGACACCGATATATCTGTACAGATATAGTATATAAATATGCAGGTTTCTAGTAACTACCAAAGAGTTTAAAAAAGAGTGATTTAAAGAAGAAGATATGAAACAAGAAATACATTTAGTACCTCCAATGCCTAGGAAAAAGATAAGACAGTGGGCTAGAGAAATAGCAAGAAGACTTCCTGGAATAGTAAAGTTGGAAACAGTAGTAACAGAGACTCATAATGGGTATAGAGAAAATTGTACAAAGGAAACCTATTTGGAAGGAACCATAACTGTAAGGGGATTAACATTAAGGTATGTATGTGAGCCAAGAGGAGAAAATGTAAAAGTTTCTAGCATAAGAGTATATAGTGATCAAAAAGGAGAGACTACAGACTCATTAGTAGCTTTAGTTCAACAATATACAGTGGAAATGAATCCTCCAAGAGCTGATCAGTATCAGGATATCCCAGTGAATTCTTCTGAATTTCAACCTTAAAAATATAACTTTAGAATTGTAGAATAGTATAAATAAAAAAAGAGAAGAAATTACTCTTTGATCATAATATCCTTCACATCATATTCTTTCCCAAGCTTGGCAATGACATGTTTGTGCATTCTTCTGATGAATTCGACTTTGTCTTCCATTCTGAGAATGTCAGTATAGCTTTGAGTAATCAAAGTAAAAGCAAATGGGCTCGGCAGAGGTGTGTGAAACTGCTTCAATTCGGTATCTTGCTCTCGTATTTTTTGCAGAACTAAAGTTGCATGCTCGATGTCCATCAAGTCCTCAAGAACTTCTCTGCGTGCTTCCTTCAAGATAGAAAAATTGTCGCTGATGCGTTTGATAGCACTCATCAGAATCATGCTGCTCACTTGTTGTTTTCCTACTTTTTTCTCCCGTCCTTTATAGTTTCTTAGAATCATCAATGCTCGTCCAGCGCAGTGTCTAAATCTTCGTTTCAGCACTTCACTCTTTTCTAAAGCTAATTTCATCACGGTCCATAGATCTTCTTTCTTCAGCGCATCCAGTGCTCGTAAGACTTGAATAGGTTTCTCAGATGCCAAAAAGAATCCATTGTCATTGATGCCCAATTCAACATCCCTAGGTTTCTTCTTCTGAAGCTTGCAAATGGCATAGGCAATGGCTCTGCTCAGCACATCATTGACCCGTCGTCCATAAAGAGTATGGAACAAGACATATTTCTTGTTCGTCTTCTCATCCTGGTAAAACTCTATGAGTATGCGTTTGTCATGAGGTATGCCAGCAAACAAATGCTGTTCATAGAAATATCTGTACAATGCTTGCGTGGCGTTCTCATCAACATACAAATAAGATTTAATGAATTCTAAGATCTCTTCTTTTTTGTATTTGTTGATGAACATATCATCTAATAATCGTCGAAATTTCTGGATAGAGACTGCTAGATCATAGTTTAAGGGCAGTTGTTCAGAGAACCAGCTGGGAACCGTCGGTTGTCTTCCGGCAGCAGCTTTCACTTGTGCAACCATACCTCTAGCGAATAAAAATTCATATGTCTGTCCTCCTAAGACAAACACATCTCCTCGTTGCAGGCGTTCCAAGAAAGGTTCATCCAAGGTGCCGACAACTAGTTCATTAACCTTAACTAAAATATTTGTTTGATCTGGAATCGTTCCTATATTGGTCATGTAAATGACTCTGCTCATTTTTCCTCGTCTGCCGATTTCTCCGCTCTCATGGTCATAAAAGATCTTGGCATAGATATGTCTGTCATGAAGTGTAGCATATTCCCCGGCTAAATATTTGATCACATCCATAAAATCAGCTTCTGATAAAGTGCGATAACAATAGCTTCGTTTGACTACAGTTAGCACGTCTTTGATGTTCCATCGGTCTGCGATAGCCATGCCGAAAATTTGTTGTGCTAAGACATCCAGGCAGTTTTCAGGAATATGAATCGTGTCAATCTTTTTCTCTACTGCATTCTTCAAGAGTACTGCGCATTCAACAAGATCATCTCTATCCATCGGAATAAGTCGTCCTTTAACCTTTTCATGCAACGAGTGACCTGCACGTCCGCAATTATGAGTTAGAATACTCTCAATAAAATAAGTGTTTGGTGCTTTTGTTAATGTTAAGTTATAAACGGGGGAATTATCATTCTTTTGTTTTATAGTATTCACTTTAGTCCAGGAAATATTCTTGTCTATATCAGAGTCTATATGTTCAAAATGTATCTTTTTATTTAGGAGCAGTTGTACTTTTTTTCCTTTCGTTGTAGAATAAAATACAAATTTTTTAATATGAGCATTTCTTCCTATATGAGCTACATATATCTTTTTGAAGTTTATTTTTGGGATGAGTTTTGATGGTTTCGCGTCTTCTTCTGTAAAATAATTAGCAATACCACATCGATTCAGAAGGTTGTGTATATCTTGGGCGAAACGTTTGCTTGCTGTAAATAGGCGGATACTTCCACCGCTTATATTTCCATCTCCCTCTAGAACGCCTTCCAAAAAAGGAATGATCAACTTTTTGGGGAGAGAATAAAGCACATTTGAAACAGACATTCTGCCGGATTTATATTTGCTAGGCAGACCCAAAGAAAGAAATATATGCACTAACAATTGTGATCCGCATTCTAAGTGATAAAAGTTTTGCTTACGTTTATCCCTTCTAATTTTTGAAAAAAAACCATATTCTTGGAAGATAATCTTGCATGCTTCTAGTAAAGCAGTGTCTTTATTGCCTATCTTAATTTTATATCCTTTTTCTTTTTTAATATATACAATAGCGCCATCTGAAGCAATAATACCTGCAAGCCACATTAAATCTTTATTGATCTTTAAAGGCAATGGTCTTCGGTGATGTGATTTGCTTTTTAATTCTAAAAGCTGAGAGACATAGAGTTTTTTCTTAATATGGCATTGTTCCATTATATTTAAGAAAATATCAAGTCTGATGCTTTTTCTTCTGCCGTTTTGTCGCATATAATTTTGGAGATGATTTTGAGCTATGCCAAGTGTTTGTGCAAAAGAGGAATAAGAAAGATTATGTTTGAGTACATGAGCGTCAACAACTTTTCTAAGAAAATCTAGTCTATTTTCAACATAAAAGGATTTTTGATCTATGAGTTCATAAATATAAGGGATTGTATCAAAACTTTTATCATAAAGTTCTGCAATAAAGTCCTCTTTAGTGATATCTTTTGCTGTTTTCCATCCCCCTTTTGTTAATAGGGGATGTTCTGATGTGCACTCTAGTGTTGATCCAGAATGAAGAGATATGCTTAGAAGATGATTATTATTATATTTATGATATGTTTGTATAGTATTTTTAATAAATCCTTTCTTAGGATCACAAGATAATATTTCTACAGGAAGTTTTTTTTCAACAATTTCTCCAATCTCTTGATAAGTGCCATCAGCCAGTAATATTTTTGCATGATAAGGAAGACAACGTTGTAAAAATCTAGCAACAGACTTCGGGCTTCCTAAACAAATGACTAAATCTACATATCCTATATCAATACCTAACTCTAAGCTTGTCGAAGTTACACATGCTTTTAATTTCCCTTCTTTCAGTCGTTGTTCAATATCAAATCTATGCTTCTTGCTCAAACTTCCATGATGAGCACCAATGTTTTCCGTGTAATTCTTGGGAAAACGTTCTTTGAGATGATGCACGACTCGTTCTGTGCCTGCACGTGTATTAGTAAAGATGAGGGTAGTCTTATGTTCTTGAATAAGTTCGTCCATAGTTGCATAAATAGCATTGTGCAGTTTAGAGTGCGTAGTATCAATCAGATCAGGTAGAGGACTAATCACTTGCAGATCAAATTCTTTGTTATATTGCACATGAGCAACTTTACAATCGCGCATGCCTACTAAATAATTCGCAACTGCATCCATGGGTTCCACAGTAGCAGACAATCCCACGCGTGTCATATTTGGTGCTAACTCTTGCAGTCGTTCCAAGGACAAGGATAAATGCACACCACGTTTGTTTTCAGCAAGTGCATGCACTTCATCTATCACACACCATTGAACATCACGCAGTAATTCTCGGAATCGATCGCTCGAAAGGAGAATAGCCAAAGATTCTGGTGTTGTAATTAAGATATGCGGAGCATGTTTCAGCATCTTCTGCTTTTCAGTCGTTGTTGTATCGCCAGTTCTGACGCCAACGCGAATAGGATAGTCTTTATGTTTCTGTTCAGCTAATTTGAGCATCTCTGCCAAAGGCTCATTCAAGTTTCTGGCGATGTCATTGTTCAAGGCCTTTAAAGGAGAGATATACACGGCATAAATCCGTTCTTCGAGCTTCTTTTCGTCAGCAAGTCTTATTAACTCGTTCAAAATAGATAAAAAGCACGTCAATGTCTTCCCAGAGCCAGTAGGGGCTACAACCATAATATTATTTCTATCATGCACTTCTTTGACCCCGTAGAGTTGAGGCAGGGAAAAATCTTTGAATTTAGAGAAGAACCACTGGTTAACTAAAGGATGCAACAGCTTCTGTACTGTCTCTTTCGACTGTGGTTTTTCCAGATAAGTGATCATAGCCAGAACTATAAAGAAAATTGCTTTATAAAACATATGGGGGTCGCATGAGAAGTGTGAAAAAACAAATATTTATATACTACAAATGTCTTACA
>DATDXZ010000023.1:0-2804 GCA_035289145.1 Candidatus Nanoarchaeia archaeon | reverse complement strand
TTTATGGCAAATATGGAAAAAAGGAACTACTATAAAGAAAGCTGAAAAAACTTGTAACGACTATATTGATTTATTCACAGTAGATTTAAGAAAAGAAAGAAAATGTGGTCATAAAAGAATGAATGAAGCAGACTTCTTTTTGCAAAGAACATTTTATACTGAACCACCAAAATTAGTAAAAAGATTTGATGAAGTGAAATACGTTTGTGGTTATGGAATTGTTCTTAAAAAAAATAGAAATGAAGTGCTTAAAGTTCTACAAAATGCTAACTGGAAGAAATATAGCAATCTTGCTATGCACAACTGCAAACATATTAGCATGGAACATATAAGGAAAGCTTTAATAAACGCAGGATTTATAGATAGTAAGCAAAGAGAAATTCAAAATGCCCTCACAAACTATCCCTACTCAACCCAATTCGCCCAACCCATTAGCGTTACTAATTAAGGTTGCCAAAGAGAAGCACATTGAGAAGAAATGGGAGAACCAACCATTATATCTAATAAAAATTTTACCAAATACGAGCAAGGGAGATTTAGGCGAAGATTTTATAGAAGCATATGCAAACGTATTGGGTTTTGTAGTTGAAGAAAAGAAAAATAGAAAGGGAGATTATGACAAGAAGATAAACGGCAAGAAATTTGAGATAAAGTTCGCAACAGAAGATAAGAGTGGGAGTTTTCAATTTAATCATATAAGGATGGATTTTAAGTATGATTATCTAATATGCATTGGTTGTGCTCCTAATGACATATTTTTTGAGATATATCCTAAAGAAGATGTAGTAATGGGCAGAGCTGGAACTATGGTTTCTATGGGAAAAGGACATAATGCAGATTTCAAATTAACAAAGAAAAAGTCAATTTTGCTTCCAATCAGAGATTTTAAAGACAAAATGACTTCTATTCTTAGATAAACTCTTTCTACCGCCCGACCCTTAACAGCTAAATCACCACCCTAAGATTTAACACTCCCGCAGGCACAAGCATTTAAATACCTCTTTCGCAACTTGGTTTTACAATCGTCCTCTTGAAACATCAAGAATACGTTTGCTTGCCTACAGATTAAAGTATAATGATTGCGGAAACGCATTCTTGATTGTGCTCAAAAACTCGGAAACGCATTCGGTTTTTACTGAGTTTTTGACAGAATCGCTTTCTTTTTTCAGTACGCTTATATTTTACTATGCAAAAGAAACCTTTTCGCCGCGGACGTACGCCCTTTCAAGAGCCTGAGCGCCAGTGTACTTGTGGCGGATTGATTAAGACGAGAAAACGTCGTAATTTTCCCCATGGTCGAAAGTCTGATGCGAGAACGGTGCAGTTTCGGGTTTGTACGTCGTGTTTGAAAAGGTCGTAATTTTTAGTATATGACTCATAACCTTCTTTTGGAACAACGGAAGAGAAGACGGCATTATCTTTATATGCTCTACCTGTGTTTTCTAACCTCTTGTAGATATCGACTTTCTTTGCAAAAGTATCCTTGAAGTTGTCTGAACGGCATTATCTTGAATATGTGACTCGTTTATTATTCGTTTATCCCTGAAACTGTGTCTTAACTAGACTTGCCGACTTTTCCTTATAAAGACCTCCTCAAATCTTTTTAGCCTTTCTTCTTTATCGTCGATACAAATGATTTCCTGAAGGAAATCATTCAAGGCTTCGTTACGTACATACGAACAGCACTCGCCAATGCTCATCGAAAGACCTCGCGCATGCATGAACAACTTGAGCACTGCATATGCCAACGCTACAAAGATTGCATGACCAACAATCCCCTCTTTTTTTCTCACGTAGGCATCTGCAAATCCAAGGTTCTGCTTGATGTCGCGATGGTACACTTCAATGCACCAGCGGATGCTATAGATGCGTATGATTTCTTCTGGAGAATCTAGCACGCGAGTGGAAATAAGATGGACTGCTTTGCCCCATCCTTTTTTCTTCTTGTTCCACTCGCGTGAGATAATTAACTTGATGAACGGAATGCCATTTAATTTTGCTTCGTACGAAGCAATTTTATAATCTGATTGTTCATACTGAACAATCGGATGTTTCTTACGAGCAACTTCTCTTGAAAAATCTGCAAGCGAAAACCATACTCCATTTTGCAAGCTTATTTTACGATTCGTTTTTATCGGGCAAGCAACACGCACGCCTTTCGTCATACACTTTTTGATTATTTTCTTGTCTGAATACCATGAATCAAATAAAACTGTATCGACTTTTATCGTCGATATAATGTGTTCAATAAGCCTATTTGCCATTTCTATCTTAGAATGGGTTTGCTTCGAATACAGCTGTGGAAATAAGGGCAACATTAGCGATTGTGTGCCCACAATCGCTGTAAAGAATTGATGTCCTTGAATGAAATCATCATCAGAATGGCTGTAGTGTGCTTGTGTTTCTTCTATCTTTTTCCCTTCACGCTCAATAAGCGTATCATCTAAAATCAAGAATACTTGCTGACCTTTACAAATATATTTTATCTTTTTCAGATAACGTTCTTCGAGTATTTTCTGCTCAAATGCTCCCTCATTCAGCAACCTCTGAATGGCTCCATGATGACCTTCATCTGGAGATGCGGCACTAATCTGCTTGATTGTTTTCCGATTGACTGCAATCAAGCCATTGATATAGGTGGTTACATGACGAAAGCCTCCTTTCGTAAACGATTCTCTGGCAAAGCTTAAATGTTTGTTCACCTCTTGTAATCTCGGTAGCAGTTGTACCATAGATGACCTAAGGAACAATTGCTACTACTATTTTTCGGTTAATGATTTAAAAGCAAAACTCAGCAACTCCAG
>DATDXZ010000022.1:0-6516 GCA_035289145.1 Candidatus Nanoarchaeia archaeon | reverse complement strand
CAGACTTACCGACGACTTTGCGCTATGTACGAGAACAAGAAATGCATCATCTAGCCCAGGTTCACCTCAGAAGCCCCGCTCCGTAGCGAAGCGGAGGAGCCGACCGAAGGTCGGGCCTTTAGGCCGGGGAGGAGGTCACATTTATAATCATATTTATTTTTATGGTCTATGCCGAGGAGCTTTTTCACAGGCTGGAGAACAGTGATTCTTTGTTTTTCCTTGACAAGTAGGACAACAGATAAATAACTTATCGCAATCCAAATTATGACAATTGATCATGACGTCGGACGTTGCATGACAAATATCACACTTAGTTATAGGCTTGACTTTGAAACTTGGCGTTAAGCTATCATCAAAGACAAAACAATTGCCTTCGAAATGGGTGTTTGGGAATTCATTCATATATTGAATAATTCCTCCTTTCAACTGATAGACTTCCTTGAACCCTTGCTCTTTGAGATAGGTTGCTGCTTTTTCACAACGGATGCCACCAGTACAATAGGAAATGATAGGTTTATTTTTAGGTAATTTTGCTTTTTTAATAGCCTCTGGAAATTCTCTGAAAGTTTCTATGGGAAGCGTGATTGCGTTCTTGAATCTACCTAGCTTTACTTCATAGCTGTTTCTGGCATCTAGGAGAATAGCATCAGTTTTTTTGTCTAAAAGCATCTTCAGTTTTTTTGGAGTAATATAGGGCGCTTTGTTTTTGAAGCTGACTTCTTTGCCAAAGACCACTATTTCTTTACGAACACGCACTACTAATTTATGATAAGTATTTTTTTCTGCTGCTAATTCACGAAAGGTAAGATCTGCAAGTTTTTTATCTTTTTTGAGCAATTGTTTAAATTTTTCTATGTTTTCTTTTTTTCCTGAGATTGCGGCGTTGATTCCTTCTTTGCCTAATAGGATTCTGCCTAAAATGTCTAGGGCTTCACAATAGTTGCGGAGCTTCTCTTTAAGAGCTTCTGGCTTTTCAAGGCTTACATATTTGTACAGAGATATGGTTTTGTAGTCCATAATTTCACGACTAGGTTAACCTTTATAAAAGTGTTTCTTATAGTTTTTTCATGACTTATTATGACACTTTAGCAGAAGGATATGATGAACTGCATGAAGCAGAGCAAGTAGCTAAACTCAAGATAGTACTTCAACATATTACTTTTACTGGTAAGATTTTAGATGTTGGTGCTGGGACGTGCATTGTTGCTAGATATTTAGGAAGGAATATAGAAGTCGTCTCTGTCGATCCTAGTGAGAACATGTTAAATAAAGGTATTGGAGAAAGACATGTAGCTCAAGCTGAAAAGCTTCCTCTTGCTGACAACACTTTTGATGGTATTATTTCTTTGACTGCATTACATCACTGCAACTTGAAGCAAGCATTATTGGAAATTCAGAGAGTTGCTAAATCTAAATCAATTCTTACACTTAGTTTTTTAAAAAAATCTTCAAAAAGAAAACAATTTGAACGTCTTTTACAATCATCTTTTGGAGGTTATAAAAAGATAGAAGCGAATCAAGACTTTATTTACTTAATCAAACATTCCCATTAGGCTGCTGCCTTTTTTCTCTTTGTCTTCTTTCTTTTGCTGCTCTTCAGTTGTTTTCCAAGGATCCGAGAACTCTTGACTATTCATAAACACTTCTGGCTCTGCTTCTGCCTGCTTCATTGGCTTTCTTACCCACGGTCTGGACACATCTGCGCTTTTTTTCTTCTTATGCAATGCTTCAACATATTCGTTTTTTCTTTTACTAAAACTAAACTGCACTTTTGAACGCTTCTCTTCCATGCGCTCTGCCAAGTCTCTCTTGAGTTTTTCTTCATACCATTTTTCAGTACGATTGCGATGAACTGGCTGTTCTTGCTGATGCTGCTTTGGTTTATTATATTGACCTGCCTGGAGATGATGATTCTGATGCCCATAATGCGTACTATGCTGTTTTTGCGCTCTGGTGAGATACATTTTAGTCAGCATGTAAATAATTCCTATCGCCAGGATCACCGCAATGTAGGGCATGACATCCCATTTTCTTTTCTGCACTTCAACGTTGTCAAATACTTTATCGCCGACTTGAACTGTATACATTCCCTTTGGCACCCAATACGCAAGATCATAGACTTTCTGATCACCTACGCCTAAAGACACTTTTTTTTCTTTCATGATGACTCTTGCTGGATCGTTTTTATCTGTGAGCTTGATGGTCATTATTTCTCTGCTTGGAACGTTGCCTGTGTTTGCAAAGATAATGCTGGATTCTTCTTGTATAATTTCTACCATTTTAAAGTCTTCCACCTTGAATGATGCGAAAGCGTTAACATCCATTCCTGCAGCCTTCATTCTCCAAAATCCTGGCGCAGCAGATCTTGGGAGCGTGAATTGTGTTTGTTTTGCGCTCTGTATAGTGTCTGTGAAAACTATATCTTTCTCTGCATCGTACACTTCAAGCGCTATGTCAGCAGCAATAATGTCATTGCCTTGATCAAATAATGTTGGTTTTATAACAACTTGCTGTTCAGGCATGAATGCCTCTTGATTCATGACCATCTCTAAGCGGGTTGACACCGCTATAATAGTGATTGTGAATTGCTGAGTCTCTTTATTGCCATGTGTATCTTCTACATTTATAGTTAAGGTGTGATCTCCAGTCTTAATATATTCAGGAAGCGTGAGTGTGTGTTTGAGGACGCCTAAAAGAATGGTGGTTTCTTCTCGTTGATTGTCTAGAGTGATGTAAGCAGTTCCCTTGAGAATTCTTGCATCTCCAGTCCGCGCAGTGCCATCTATATTTATCTTCTCTCCGGGCAAGAACTCATTGTTATTGAGAGTGATGATAAGACCTACATCCCCCAACAACTGCAAAGTATTCAAGCTTGTCGTTTGTCTATTGTTGTTGATATCTGTGACTTCTACAGTTACTTCATAACTACCCGATGGGTTGTCTTCAGTCTCGAATACGTATGAAAATTTTCCTTTATTTACTTTCATAGTATCTTGCACTACAATATCAGATCCTGTCTTGAAAGCAATTTTCGCTAAACCCTCGATAGCTTTTCCATCCATCTTTGTAATTATTCCTTTGAGTGTGACACTGTCACCTAACTGGACGGATTCTTTATCCAAGGTTATCTCCGCATTCAACGTCTCAGTGATAGTAAATGCTGTTGAGAGTGATTCATCCTGTAGATTCCCATTACTTTCTACAAACACATGCAGCGCGCAGGATCCAGTCAATGTTTGTGGAATTGTAAATGTCTCTGTAAATGACTTTTCTATATTCGCTCGCAGACTCACAGATTTTGTGACAAGCAGTTCTGTTTCTCCACAATCTAATTCATACTTGAGCACTCCATTGATGTCTGCTGTTTCTAAAGCTGTTCCTGAAATTTCCAGTGAATCTCCGAAGTTAAAAGTTGTTTGCTCTGGTCCTATCAAAGAGATACTAGCAACCACTGAAGGAAGACATATCACAGCTACTAAGACTAGAAGGCTAATTAGACCTCTTTTTTTCATAGGTTCTAGGGCGTTTTCTACATTTATTAAGGTTTTGGGACTTCGCAACGTTTAAATAGTTTCCAATGGACTAGCACCCTATGAAGATATTAGCTATTCACGCGGATTATCTCAAGTTTAAACCGACAAAAAAGGCCCTGAAGAACGCGGAAGATGTCGATGAGAAAGAAGTAGAAGTCAAGGAATGCTTAGTGCTTATGACTTCTGTGGAAAAGAAAGATGAAGCACATGAGAAAGAGATTACTGAACGCCTCGTTGCTGAAGCAAAGGACATTGCGGAACAACTTAAAGCAAAAAACCTGGTTATTTATCCTTATGCACACTTGAGCTCTGAACTAGCTAATCCTACTATTGCTGTACACATTTTAGATGATGCAAAAAAACTCCTGATACAGGAAGGTTATACTGTGATTCGAGCACCTTTTGGTTGGTATAAATCTTTTGAATGGCGCTGCAAAGGACATCCTTTATCAGAATTATCTAGAAGCATTGATTTAAGTCAACCAGGAGCTGTTATCAAAAAAGATCCAGCACTCAAGCCAAAAGCATTAGAACTAGACTTACAACACAATAATAATTTACAGAATACTGGCTCTTTTATTTTAGCATGGGCTGTGCATGAACTTTTTCCCAAAGCAATTCCTATTTTAGCTTTGTCCAACAAAGACTCTTTTACTGTTGATTTTGCCAATGTCAAATTTACTCACACTGATCTGCAGAAAATAGGCAAAAAAATGGATGAGTTTGTCCAGAAGAATTATGCTATCAAAGAAGGCACTTTCAAAGCAGAACATCCTTTCCACAATGAATTATTGCAAGCGTATAAAAAAGAAGTTAAAGCTTTTAGCTATGGTTCTTTCAACCTTTTGCTGCCTGGCTCTGTCCTCTTAACCACTGGAGGAGTCAAAGCATTTAGCTTGGAAAATATTAGCGGAAGCTATTGGAAGAATGACAGCAACAATGTCATGCTGCAACGTATCTTAGGTCATGCGTTTAAATTTGAGCAAGAATTAAAAGACTTCTTAGAAAAGCTTGCAGCTGCACAAGAACGAGATCATAGAAGAATAGGCAAAGAATTACAACTGTTTCATTTTGATGACTTATCACCAGGCAGTCCTTTCTTTTTGCCTAAGGGAACTATTATCTACAATGAACTCTTGTCTTTCTTACGCGAGCAATATAGAAAACGAGGCTATCAAGAAGTTATTACACCCCAGATATTTAACAAAACTTTATGGGAGACCAGTGGACATTGGCAGCACTATAAAGAGAATATGTTTGTCTTAAATGTAGATAACACTGAATTCGCCTTGAAACCTATGAACTGCCCTTCACATTTAGTATTATACACTAGCACCGCTCACTCGTATAGAGATCTTCCTCTTCGATATGCAGACTTTTGCTTCTTGCATCGAAATGAAATTCGCGGAACTTTGGGAGGCATGACTCGAGTTCGTAAGATGGCTCAAGATGATGGTCATATTTTTGTCGCCATGGAACAAGCTGAACAAGAGATGGAACAAGTATTAGATTTTATCAAATATGTTTACTCGGAGATCTTTAAAGTTTCTTTTAACTTAGAATTGAGCACCAGACCAGAGAGCGCTTTAGGAGATAAAGAATTATGGGACAAAGCAGAATCCCTCTTGAAGAGAGTGTTAGAGAAGAGTAGTATTCCTTACAAAATATCACCTGGAGAAGGAGCATTCTACGGGCCAAAAATTGACATTCATATGAAGGATGCACTAGGAAGATCACATCAATGCGCAACTCTTCAATTAGACTTCCAACTTCCCAAACGCTTTAATGCGGTCTATGAAGGATCTGATGGCAAGAAACATCCAGTAATCATGATTCATCGCGCTGTCTTAGGATCTTTAGAACGTTTCATCGCTGTCATTACTGAACATTATGCAGGCAAATTCCCATTATGGTTAAGCCCTGTGCAAGTCAAACTCATTACTGTTGCAGATAAACATATTCCTTTTGCGAAAGAAGCGTATGACAAACTTTTTGTTGTAGGCATTCGTGTAGAACTTAATGACAAGCCAGAAACTCTGCCAAAGAAAGTTCGTGACGCTGAATTGGAACGTGTGAATTACATCGCCACTATCGGAGACAAAGAAATTGAGAACAAAACATTGGCCATACGCTCGCGCGGCGGCAAAGTACAGTTTGGTGTGAGCGTTGATAATTTTGTAAAGGATTTACAAGAGAGAATTAGCCAGAGGACATTAGATGCATAACCTACACACGACCCTAAAATATGTGCAAGAATCTCCCGTATACAAAGCTTGGCTCAGTGATCATCCTTCTTCTTACTTATCCAGCTTCTTCAAAATAATTGAACATCAAGACGTTGACTGGTGGCAAGTGGACTTCTACTATCCAAAAGGAGACACTATCACTTCGTTTGTTGTTGACGACAAAGTGAAACTGGCAACGAAAGACGCCGCCGTGTTCAAAAAACCAGATACATCTGTGAAAGCATTAGACTTAGCTATGGTGAAGATTGACATGGCTCATGCACTTCGCGCTGCGCAAGAGCTGCAGAAGGAAAAGTACAAGGGAGAAAAAACATCAAAGACTGTTGTCTTGTTACAAACACTTGCTCAGACTTTCTGGAACATCAGCTTCCTGACTAACTCTTTCAAACTGGTGAACATTCGGATTGACGCCAAGACTGGCGATGTGCTAGAAGATTCTATCGTGCCTTTGTTTGACTTTGGCCATCAGAAAGCATCTTGATTAGATCAATTTTGAGAATTCTTGCTTTACTTTTTCAAATGTTATTGATTTAAGGTTTCCTAGATTCTTAAACACTAATCTCTTTTCAACTGCAAATAATTTGTCAATCCTTATGCGACTAGTACCTCGACACATTAATTATGAAACATAATATTTCCCTAATTTTTTATCAGCTTTCTGTTTTGTGAATGACCAATTAATCTTCTTCCTTTGTCTGTTTCTTCTTTTTGTCCACGCTTTAACTTCTCGTGTTAGA
>DATDXZ010000021.1:0-3106 GCA_035289145.1 Candidatus Nanoarchaeia archaeon | reverse complement strand
TCTAACACGAGAAGTTAAAGCGTGGACAAAAAGAAGAAACAGACAAAGGAAGAAGATTAATTGGTCATTCACAAAACAGAAAGCTGATAAAAAATTAGGGAAATATTATGTTTCATAATTAATGTGTCGAGGTACTAGTCTCATCCAGATGTCTATAACTGCCAGATCATCTTTGAATGCTGCTAAAGTTAAAGGAGAAGGAAAGCGCAAGTCATAAAATTGCACACTAATATTTTCTGGAATAGGAAATGTGTAAGCCCAATGAGGTAATCTCTTAAACTTTTCATCGCCAATCTCAACTACTTCTTCCAAATCGTGAGGGCGAGATTCTCTTTCTTGTTTCGTATACACCCTATTAATAACTCTTCGACGACCATGCCTATAGAATAAAGAAAATAAAGGCGCAAGGGCTGTGTTCATTGTTTATTCTCCAACTAGTCTTTCTTCTAGTGCTGCATAAGGATTAAAAGCATACTCTGCTGTTCTGTCCACTAGTCGACGGCGAGTTCCAGCAATGTCTAAACCAAATCTTTCTATCGCATTGGTGAACGTCAATCGTTCTCTAACAGCTCCAGAAAAACCCTCATTATCTAAAAATCTTTCAAATAATGGCCACCAAGCCAGACCAGGAATGCCAGACATATAGGGAATATCCATTTTTTCTTTTAGAGTGTGTGGGGCATGATCAGTTGCTATCCAGCAGATTTTTCCGTCTTTTAAACATTGGAGCAATCCTCTTCTTGACGCACGATCTCTTAAAGGTGGATTCATTTTCAACAAAAGTCCGTCTTCACCTTTCATTTGTTCAAAAGAATAAACCAGATGATGCGGACATGCATCACAAGAAACATCCATCCCATCAGCTCTTGCAGCTACTACTAATTCAACTGCTTCCGGACAAGAAATATGTGTGATATGTAGTTTCCCAGTAAATCCTGTTTGTTGTGCTAGTCGCAGTTGATCTCTGACTGATTCAATTTCTGCTTTTGGTGGTCTGACTCGCGCATGTTTTACTGGTTTTTTTGGATTCCAGAATAGAGGCTGCATACAACTTTCTTTCTCTGCATGTACTGCCAACAAACCAACATATCCTTCTGCTGCCAAAGCTGCATAGACTTGCTGCTGTTCTTCGACTTCAATTACTCCCAAATTTCCTACAGAATGACCTGCATAGAGTTTCAGACCTACTGCTTCCCTATGCCTCCTAGTTGCCTCGACTGCTCTTCTCACTTGCTCTTGATCTGCAGTCAACCCCATATAGACTCCATAGAAAACTTCTGGAACACCTGCTTCTCTCGCTACTTTCATACGATCGAGCAAGACTTCTTCTGTTGTTACAGCCGGATCAGTATTGGGCATGTCGAAGACTGCAACAACACCGCTATCCCTAGCTACTTCTAAGCCGTGCTTAATTGTTTCTTTATATTGCTGTCTAAAGTCTCTTAAATGGACGTGGGTGTCAATGAACATTGTCTCTTCACTTAAATTAAATTATTTTTCTTCTTGCTATTATTCTAGTTGACTTGTGTGTTCGAGAGCTGCTACTCTCATGTCTGCAGCTTGATAAATGCCACGACCAACAATGGCATGCCAACTATCTCCAGCAACTTTTGTTGTGTCTGCAATTTTTCCACCCTGCGCAACGAAACCAGGAGCGAAGAAAATAGGACTAACTCCTTCTGCTTCAACTACGCCCCTTACTCTTTGAATCACTTCTGGCTTGTTTCCAGGAACAACAAACTGATTCACGCCTGCACGAGCTGCAATACTATACATCTCCATTGCACCTTTGTCTGTGATAAATCCCCCTTCACTGACAGCATATGCTTTATGCGTCATTCTACCACCCACAATAACTTTAAGCCCTTGTTCCCATAAAGCCGTTATCCAAGCTCGCTCTGTTTCTGGTCCTGCTTGTGGAAAGAGAATCGCTGCCTCAATGCCTGCGCGTCTCATAACTCCTGCAAAATTACTTCCGATCTCTGGAATGTCAGTTCCAGCTTTTTGATGATCATATATCAAAGGTTTTTGTGTATGTTTTCTTGCTATTTCAACAACGCGAGGCAACCCATATCCTAGTCCCAATTCAAATCCAATCTTATATCCGCCAATACCTGGAATATCTGCTGTTTGTTGCACTAATGCTTCGAACTGCTCTAATGTCGCAACATCGCATGCAGGAATAACACTTCGGTTTCTTTCAATGATTGTTGTCATTTTTGTCCTCCTTAAAGACTTACTAGCCTTACTGGCTGAACACCAAATTCTACAAATTCTTTTTCAATAGCTAAACCAATGTTTCTCCCAGGTTGTAATCTTTTGTATGCTAAAGGTAATAATTCTGGAGCATTACTCATCGCGAAATAAGGAATTCCTCTTTCTTTCACGAGTTGCTCTACACTTTTTCTATCACCATTTAGCTCCATACGATTTGTCAAACCGATGGCTGCAACTACTTGTACTCTTGCCTCTAGACATTTTTCAATCTCTCTCAATAAAGATCCGCCAGTTGTTGTGACATCTTCAATAAGCACTGTTCTTCCCCTAGGCATTCCAACAAAAAATTTATCTTTTGGGTCTCCGTGCTCCTTTGGTTTTTCTCTACCTATAGCAAGGGTATGTGTTCCTGGACCATGAGTAGGATCTCCCTTTGCCCAAAGATATTGTGTTAGTACAGCTAATTTTGTTGCGCCTGCTGGAACACCATAAAAAGTGTCTGGGCGTAACGAGTGCCGTAAACTAAAATCCATAACACTCCTTGCAAGCTGCTCAGTTAAAATGACATCACCTGCAACCTTTCTCCAATTAACATACCAATTTGATTGTCTTCCTGACTTTAGAGTAATTGGATTTTCAAAGAAACCAACAACGTCATTATCTAAAACAAATTGATTAAAATCTGCTGGGTTGTATTGCATGTTTCTGCACATCTCTCTCCTTTTATATAGCTATCTCATTACTGTACCAGAATGACAAACAGTACTTTTATAAGGAAGTAGTTTTTTCTTTCTTTTATGGTTCTTGACTATAAATCTCTAGGATTAAAAATAGGTATTGAGGTGCATCGTCAAATAGAGAGTCATAAATTGTTTTGTGCCTGCCCTTC
>DATDXZ010000020.1:0-9005 GCA_035289145.1 Candidatus Nanoarchaeia archaeon | reverse complement strand
GCGCTCGACGCAACGCATCAAGCAATTGATGTACAAACCTATAATAAACAGTTCTTTTCTTCCCTTTCATGGGTAGCTTCTCCTACCCCCAATTGCAGTCTAACGACTGCATTGGTTATTTAAGTTTTCTACAGAGCTGTTGAAACGTATAAGAAAAAAAGAAAGAAAAAAGAGCATTAAGCTCTGATTCTTTGGAAGAGACTCCTTACTCTAAATTCAAGAAGAGATTCATTCTTTGGTCTATCTGCTTCGTTAGGTGCAGCTACTTCTTGGCCATAAGCCTGGAAGAGTGCATCACGAATATCACTAGTCGATTTAATCAAGGCAGCGTGTTTCTGTTGCGCTGAAAGCTTTCCCGTTTGTATTTGTTGCAATGCAACCTCTAAAGGCTGATGAGCACCTAATGATCTTAGTAAATTTGCAGTGGCTTCTACATTAGTACCACCCGTAACAAGATTAGCGACATTCTGGAATGCTGTTACATAATCTGCTTTTGCCTGATCGTAATTACCTGCTTGTACACCAGCCACTAATGCGGTATAAGCACCATCTAATTCACGATCAATTCTTTGTGCAGTTGCGTCGTCATAAGGCATTGTTGTCTTTCCTCCCTGAGATTGTCAAAGTGCTCTTATCCGTGGATAAAAGCTCGCTTTAACACTCTATTTATGAGTGTTTTTACTATATAAACCTTTTGTTTTGTATCTACTCCTTAGTGACTATAAGATCTTCGATGTGGGTCTATAGCATTCACGATTTATATGCAGACTGAAATCGGCTTTCATATGAAAAGAACAAGCTATTTAAAGCGGCACTTATTTTTGCATTTCATGACCTTATCACAGTTTTTGAAAGAACTGAACGGCAATCGTGTTGAAGGAGAGTTAATCAAGACTATTTTGTATTCACTGGCAACTTCTGCTTTTATTTTCTTCTTAATTTATTATCTTCGATTTCGCTTTATGGATGATTTTTTTACGAAGCAAGGATTCTATCTTTTCTTTGCGCTTCTGAGCTATGCATTATTGACTCCAGTTGTCCGGCAAGTAAGAGCCTATAAAGAATTTACCTGCATGACTGGCATGATGCTAGGCATGACTCTCGGCATGATTGCCGGATTTTTAACAGGATTTTTTATCGGCGCAACCAATGGCATGTTCTATGGTTCAGTGTTTGGCATGGTTGTAGGCATCTTCTTAGGTGGGTGGATGGGCAGCTGCTGCGGGGTCATGGGTTTTATGGAAGGCATTATGGCGGGCTTTATGGGAGGCATTATGGGTGCTATGACCAGCGTCATGTTACTAAATGATCATCTGCAAGCAGCTACAGTTATTGTCTTCCTAGTCGGCGGTGTAATTCTAGTCGCTCTCAATTATCTTATTTATCATGAAATGAAAGAGAATGAACGACAAAAACAAGAAGACCATATCATGACTATGACTTTGACTTCTCTCTTGACTCTACTTACTCTCTGGCTGATGGTTTGGGGACCACGAAGCGCGCTGTTTGGTTAGAACACAAGACTTATAAAAAACAAAAAAATAATCATCACTATGAAAAACACCACAGCATTACTGTTGATTGGACTTTTAGTAGTAGTGGGCGCAGTCTTTATGCTTAGAACTCCCTCATCTTCTGAGGACTTTGCAGCTCCTTTAAATGGAGATTTTCAGAAAGTTACTCTTAGTGAAAAGAACTCTAATTATTTTCCTCAGAAAATTACTGTCAAAGCAGGACTGCCTGTTGAATTGACTTTAGACTCTAGTGTTACCGGCTGTTTCCGATCCTTTACTGTCCGTGATTTAGGCGTTGCTAAATATGCACGCACCCCTGCAGAGAAGATCACGTTTGTACCGACTAAAAAAGGCACATTTCCATTTTCCTGTTCAATGGGCATGGGCACAGGCACTCTTGAAGTGATATGAAACGTGTTTTTCAACGTCCTTATCTCTTCTGGACGCTAGGCATTTTTCTTTCGTATTTATTTATTGCCGTAGTCTTGAGCGGCTTTTATGGTACTTTTCAGCTCATTCTACTCTATGCCGACACAGTCAATTGGCTCAAACTTTCCTTGTCTTTACTTTTTTCTTTGATAATTGGATCATTAGTAGCTATCAATAGTGTTTATCTTTTTCTTCTCTCCAGAGCAAGACGACAATGCAAGCCTAGTAGAACTTTAACTGGTGTTGGCACTGCTGCTGGACTTCTCACAGGCATCTGCCCTTTATGTGTTACTGGACTACTCCCTTTACTGCTCGGATTTTTTGGCGTCAGTTTCAGCTTGGGAATATTACCATTTCAAGGATTAGAAGTACAAGTGCTAACGATTGTTCTTCTTGGCTTTAGTTTGTTTCTTCTGCAACGACGATAACAAGGTTTATATATAACATATGTACTCTATACACATATGACAAATAAAAGTATATTACAGCATTGCCATAAAGAAGGCATCTCAGAACCAGAACTCTATGACGCCTATAAAGTCTTCTTTGGCACTTTAGTTTCCCAATCACGACTCCGCATTATCAACTTACTCAAAACTGGAAAGAAAAATGTCTCTCAGATTATGGAATCACTTCATATGGACCAGACCAATGTCTCACATGACTTGGCAAGACTACGACGCTGCGGCTTCGTTATATCTGAAGTCAAAGGCAAGTTTCGTAATTATAGACTTAATGAAGCAACGATCAAGCCTTTGATGCATCTGATTGATACACACATGTCCCAATATTGCGTCCATATTTTACGAGGTGAAACAGCATGAAACAAACACGAAGTCTTTGGATCCTTTTTGGAGTAGTTCTCTTAGGTCTTTTTTTTCTTCTTCCTTTGACTAGACTGTGGAGCATTGCTAATTATCCCGGCTATTCTCTGTACTCTATGATGTCTGGATCCGGAATGATGTTTTTTGGAATGGGTCTTTTCTGGATTCTCTTAATTATTTTTCTGGTACTGGGAATTTTATGGTTTAATCAACAACTTTCTCATCAGAGGAGGAAATAACTCATGAAAAAAGCAACTATCCTTATTGAAGGCATGCATTGCGCCTCTTGCGCTTCACATATTGAAAAAAGTCTCACGAAAATGGGCGGAGCAACAAATATTCGCGTTAATGTCTTGATGAAAAAAGGCTATGCTGACTGCGAAGACAAAGTCACAGAACAAGATATGAAACAAGCAGTCAAGAAAGCAGGCTATACAGCAACACAAGTGACATTTGAAAACACATAACTAGACTACAGGAGATTGATTACTATGCACAACCATGACCACAGCGACATTCCCGATGATCCAGAAATCCGCAGCTGGTTTCGAAAACTCATCTGGGCCTGGATTTTATCTGTACCTATTGCTGTCTTGATGTTCACTGATCGACTCTTAGGGATAACTTTGCTGCCTGAGAACATCATGGGATGGGTTATTTTAGGACTTGCATTTTCAGTTATCTTTATCGTAGGATTCTCCACTGTATGGAGTGGTTTTAGAGGATTCTTTACCTTTTATTTTAGTATGGATTCACTTATCGCCCTAGGAACTGTGATTGCTTATTTTACTGGCATCTTGACTTTCTTCTTACCTACTAAAGATTATTCCGGCGTTGCTGCCATGATCATGGCTATCTTTGTCACAGGAAAATATGTTGAAGCACGAGCAAAAGGCAGAGCAACACAAGAGATTAGAAAATTACTGGAACTTGGAGCAAAACAAGCACGTGTCATTCGCAATAATCAAGAGTTTAACATTCCTATCAGTGAAGTACAAGTCGGAGATGTTCTGTTAATCAAACCTGGAGAAAAAATTCCGACAGATGGCGTAGTTGTCAATGGCGGCAGCGCAGTCGATGAAAGTATGGTCACTGGAGAAAGCATGCCTGTCGAGAAAAGAATTAAAGATCCTGTTATTGGAGCTACTCTCAATCAAGATGGTGTTCTCTATGTTCAAGCAACTAAAGTTGGTAAAGACACATTTTTAGCGCATATCATTCATCTAGTCGAAGAAGCACAAGGCACAAAGGTCCCTATCCAGAAAGTCGCTGACAAAGTCACGAGCATTTTTGTTCCTATTATTCTTGTCTTAACTTTATTAACTTTTGGAGCTTGGTGGTATTTTAGCGGTGATCTTGGACAATCTATAGGAACTGCTATTGCTGTCTTAGTCATTGCTTGTCCTTGTTCCTTGGGACTGGCTGTACCAATTTCTCTTACCGTAGGTGCGGGCATTGGAGCAAAAAATGGCATTCTTATTAGAAAGGGCGAAGCTATTCAAACTATGAAAGATGTCAAAACTATTGTCTTTGACAAAACTGGAACCATTACTAAAGGAAAACCAGAAGTCACTGCAGTCCATAGTTTAGTTCCTGAGACTCATCTCTGGGAAGTTGCTGCAAGCTTAGAAAAATTAAGTGAGCATCCCTTAGCACACGCCATAGTCATTAAAGCACAATTGCATGTTTATAGACCTGTCAAACAATTCAAAATTATTCGCGGCAAGGGCGTTGAAGGAGTCATAGGCACTAAACAAATTCTAGTCGGCAATGCTGCTCTACTGCAGGAAAAACGGATACCTCTTGGAAAAGTAGAGCCTATTATTCAATCATATCAATCCAATGGCAATACTGTGATGCTTGTTGCGGAGAATAAGAGAATTATAGGTGTGATTGGTGTCGCTGATGCAGTCAAAGAAGATTCTGTCTTTGCCTTGCAAGCGTTAAAACGAGAAGGTTATGTTACTGTGATGATTACGGGAGATCATGCAGTGACAGCACAAGCCATAGCACGACAAGTAGGCATTGACCAAGTGATTGCCAATGTCCTGCCTGAAGACAAAGCAAAGAAAGTTGAAGAATTACAACGTTATGGCATGGTTGCTTTTGTCGGAGATGGAATTAATGATGCGCCTGCTTTGAAACAAGCTAACGTCGGTATAGCTATGGGGACTGGGACTGATATTGCTATTGAAGCTGGCGACTTAGTGTTGACGAAGGGATCTCTGACAGGGGTTGTAGAAGCCATTACATTGTCCAAAAAAACATTTAGCAAAATAAAACAAAATCTTTTCTGGGCGTTCGCTTATAATGTTATCGCGATTCCCGTCGCTGTTGCTGGACTCTTACATCCAGTCGTAGCAGAATTAGCGATGGCACTCTCTTCCATTACAGTTGTGACTAACGCTAATTTATTACGACGTATTAGAATAAATATTAAAAAGTAATTATTCTTCTTTTGCTACAACAACTTCTGGGATTAATTGCACAACTGCAACACCATAATGTCCAGGCAATCGTGGAGTAGCTTTCCTGAGCGCGTATTTTGCTGATCCAATAGCGTCTTGATCTACCTTGACTGAAAAAATAGCTTTTCCTCGCTTGATCTGCGCAGCGATACCTACTGGTCGACCAAAAGATAATTGCATACCAGTCTGCATACGGTCAGCTCCTGCACCTGTCAACATTTTGTTTTCACGCAAGACGTGGTGAGGATACATCCTGACTTTGAGATAGTAATTGTTGCCTAACTTGATGTTTAAATGACGATTGATAATCTGACGCGCGCTTTCGATAGCATTATGACGCAACTGCAAAGCATCTTTCGCGATCAAATCTACACGCACTGCATATTGCTTCTTGACGTCACCCATGTCGAAACGAACTACCTTAGAATTTGGCACTGCCTTGACATAGGACTTGTGCTTGAATTTACTCTTGCGAGTATAAGGACGTTCTAAGAATCTGTAGGATACTCCTTTACGCAAGCCTGCCATTATTATTGCACCTCTACCTTATTTGCGATGGATTGACCAGGCATACCTTTTTCAAAAATAACACGAACTGCTCCTTTGTTACCGTGAGCGTTTGCAACGACTCCCTTGATTTCTTTACCAGCTGGGCTCTTCCAAACTACTTTTTTAGCCTTCATATTCATGGCTGCTTCTCGCGTGTCTACTCCTGGAATCTTGACAATCATGTGATTATCAGACTTGGTGTGTAAACCGCCTCTAAAATTGAGAATTTGCGCTTGCATGGTAGCCTAACAGTCCCTTCTTTTGGTTTAAAAAGCTTTCTAGAGTCTTTGAACTGTGTAGGACACACTAGAGTTTTTTCACAATGATATAACAGTCTTTTTCATTACGTTCCAGAAGTGTAAATCTCAGCTCTTCCAGACGTTGTATGATTGCTTTTGCGAAATCACGTCCTTGTTCAATTTGTGGGCGAGGCAGATAATGATAGAGTTTGCCATTTCTCTTCAGAACGCGATACGTTTCAGCATAATGCTCTGTGGAAAAGAATAATCCAGAAGAGCGAGGAGTGCCTGCGTCATAAATGATGTTATCAAAAGATTCTTTCGGTGCATTTCTCACCAGCTGCGTGACATCTCCTTCTAGCAAAGTAATATTCTTTCTGGTGAAGAGTTCTTGCGACCATAGACTTAACTTTTGCAATTCCATAACTGTTGGATCATGCTCTATCGTTGTGACGTGCTTGGCAGTCTTTGCAGCTTCCATAGCTGTGTATCCTAACCCCGTTCCTGCATCCAAGACATTTCCTCTTAACTGTTCTTTTTGTACACGTTCAACAAACGGCTGCTTGTGCATAGAAGTTCCAGAAATCTGTAATAGGGGACGACCTGATGTTGGAATCAATTTGTAGAATTCACCAGTTTCCGGAGACGAGTACTGCATTTTCTCAACACTCTTTCCTTTGATGAGATAACAGCTCTTGTCTTTGTCCTTTACTTTTGGCAATTTGACGTCTTGCTGTTCAATTATAGGGCCTTCTTCAGAAAGCTGTATTTTTGCTACAGTTTTTCCTAGATCAAGTGAGATATACAACTCTTTTTTTCCTTGTTTTAAAGAGTGTTGTATCTTCCTTATACTGTCAGAGCTGATTATAACTACCATGGTCTTCCCATCTTTTCTTCAGCTTAAAACCCTTTTTATAGCTTCTATAATGATTTATTCTATATTAACTTTATAGTAGTTACTAATAGAAAACCTTAAATACTTACTCGATTGCTTGCCCCTTATCAAGGAGGATACAAACCATGAACAAAATATTACGCAGTATGGCCTTAGGATTAAGTTTGAGTATAGGAAGCTGCGCTGGAACTTCAAATTCTATTGAACCTAACACAGATGAAGCATTGAAGGTACCAGCACTTTACACCACTATGGTAACGCCCCCCCAATATGTTGGCAACACTCTTGCTGCATTTAAGAGCGGCGACAAAGAATTTTCTATCACTGGTGTTGCTTCAACAAAGGACAATCCTCTACAATCATTAGAAGTCCTTGTTATTAATGACAATGGCACTATAGGAACTCTTTATGTTGATGGTTTAGATCATGAAAGAAAACAAGTTCATTTAGATGGCACACCTGACGGCGCTTATGCACATCATCATGAACTAACTACAGCACCAGTCTATATTGGCGCTGAAGATCTTCGATTCTTGACTCTTCCAAGCTACGTAGATGCTAGTATAGCATTAGATGAGGCTATCAAGAAAGAACGAGAAGCAATGAATCCTCGTATTTCTCTAGATAAATTTTTAAGGAAAAGAACTCCTTCTAAATAAACACTCTGCTGACGAGAACATTTTTTCTCTTTTTTTATTTTATTTTGTATTTGTTTAGCTACCTCAATCAGAGGCTTATTTGGTCTTCTTTCCGCTAAAAAATTTTAAGAAAGTGTAAAATGGAAACTAAAACGGGCTCCGTTTCAAAATGAGCTAAACAAATACCTTTGTCTTTAAAAAATACTCCAGAGGATATCTATTATTGAGAATTACTTTATCCCAATGCGCAATGAGTGTTTTCTTGATACTGGTTCTTGGCATGAGAGAGAATATTTCTGCAAGCGTTGTTCTATACTCCAGATGAGTTTGACTTAAGAAATGCACCATAACTTTTGTTCCTCCAACTGCATCTGACCTGATAAAAGCAAGGCTCTTTACCTTTTCATGGAGCTGTTGTACTATTTGTTTGTTAGAGCATTCTATTAAGAGAGTTGTAGTCTGTAAAGTGAATTTATTTGTTCCTGGCTGCGCTACAATAGCAAGAAAATAGCCTGCTTTGATCAGATTTTTACCATGATAATGCACAGAGTCATAAGGTATTTTGAGTATTTTGCTCATTTCATACAGAGATTGTCTTCCATGTCCTTGAGCCATGTGTTTCATGATTGCTATATCAATAGAACTGATTTTCATTTCCTTGTCTTGTATTTTTGGTGGAGGTAATTGCATGTGTAATTTGAAGAAAGTCACTCTGGGAAAGAGCAATGTGCTTATCTCTATGGATTCCTGTTCATACTGATTCATGATCTTCTCAAACAAGAGCTGCTGCTTTTTATTCTTGAAGAAACACCAGACCTGATAATTATATAATCCACTGAGACTGATTAAGGAAAACACTGACTGCTGTTGGATCATCTGCTTTTCAAACTGAGGATCATTTTCTACCTTCACAAAATAGGTTTTCTTGATAAAGGGAAGCTTCTGCCAGTTGATGATTGCATCATAGCGAATGATATATTCCTGTTCTTCTAGAAATCTTATTCGTTTCATCACTGCAGGTTTTGTTATTTTGAGTATTCTAGCTAGGTCGCTAATTTGTGCGCGAGCATTGACCAAGAGATGCTCAAAGATGATCTTGTTTTTCTCGTCCAGATCCATGATTTTTCTATTGTTGACTTCCTTTATATACTTTTGCCATAAAGTTTACTAAAATAGCCGATAATAATAAATAATCTATAATCGTCCTTGTTGAGTAATAAACAAGAATAAGGATAACACAACAACGATGACATCAGCAAACAATCCACCACGCATACAGAATCTAGTTTTTGACGAATTAGGTCAAGAAGTTCTCAGAATACACAATGAACTATTTCGAGGAACACAAATAGCAGATACTACAGAATACCGAGAAGATCAACCTATTGCAAATTCCAATGTTCCACGAGCATTAAGCTATAATCAAATTCTTCATCAATTAACAGAGGG
>DATDXZ010000019.1:0-22148 GCA_035289145.1 Candidatus Nanoarchaeia archaeon | reverse complement strand
TCCAATATTGATTCTGCAGTCTCGATGTAATACACAAAGTTGAGTATAGTCGCAGAGGTAAGGGCCTGGAGCTGGAGCTACTGAGCAGATTGGTCCTCCACAGTCGACGTCCGTCTCGTGAGAATCTTTCTGACCATTGGTACAATCACCCACTTCTCCATTTACAACATCGAGAATAATACTGTCACGTCGAGTTGCAGAAGAAGATGTTGCTTGGATATCTATAAAATATTGTTGAGGCGCAGCGACAAATCCAATTTGAAGATGTAGAGTTACTGTGCATTGATAAGGTGTTGTAATGCTTGGGGTGCAGCTCTGGCCTGAAGGGAAGACAGTAGTTATACCGCTTACAGGAGTTGTAGTCACTCGGATGGACTCTGTAGTACTATAAGCAGCTCCTACCATAGTAAGTGTGACTGGAAGGAATGAGTTAGGAGTGACTATGGCAGTTCGAGGATGTTGGCTCATAATAAAAGTAAATGGTTGTCTTATCTGTAAGAGCTGGCTATTGGAAGGTCTAAGGTCATTATTGATAGCAACAATAGAATAGTCTCCAGGAGCAATACTTGGTCGAATGTTTGTCATACGGACCAGTTGGTAACTTGGAGATACCCAAGAACCTTCATAAATCTGTCCAGTGAGAACTAAAGCAAGAGGATCAAGTTCTTGTCCTTCAATGTCTATTGTGTTGATAATTGTGTTTAAGATAGTAGAAGGATTAAGTCGAGTGATAGTCGGAGTGGCAGTCATTCTAAAAGATACGCTATTTGAAGTTCTGCCCGTAGTAGGATTTCTGACAGATACTTGATGAGCACCAACTCTATAATCTCTTGGTGTATAGAAGAATATAATTTGCGTTGTAGTTTTAGAGATGATACGAGAAGAAACAACAGAAACAGTGTCAACTAAGATATCTGCATCATTTGCAAAGTTTTGTCCGAGTAAGGTGATGGAAGTAGGACTTATCGCTTGGAAGATAGTAGGTTGAATAGAAGTTATTATTGGATTTTGTATTCCTCCCCTGTTAACTGTAAGTGTCAAAGGAAGACTTCTAGTTTGTTGCCCATTAGAATTAACCAAACTTAATTGATGAATTCCTGTTCCTAAAGCTTGAACAATACTTGGAGTAAATGTTAAAGAAGCAGAAGTATCAATAGAAGTAACGACTATCTCTGGTTGAACAGTATTATTAATTCTAACAGTAAGAGGTTCGCTAAATCCTCTTCCATTTGCAACAACAATAGTATTCCCAACAGGATCTGTGATATTATTAGGACTAATACTGTTCAAGACAGGTCCATTGCATAAACATTGAGCTGAGCAGGTAGTGCTTGGTCCGCAAACACCAACAGCAGTCCCGTCACATTCTTCACTTAATTGATTAACAGAATTATCTCCACATGTTGCAACAACTGCATACATGCATCTATTGCCGTGGCTTGGAGGAATATTAGAAGGAACACAGTTGCCGAAGCTACCACTATTTGAATAAGAAGAGGTATAATAGTTAATGTCACACTGTTCATTTAATCCTGCAGCATTAGGGCGTTCTATAATAGTATCTCCACAATAAGCAATATTTGAACAAACATTTTGATTTCCATAATCAGGACTTTGGCACATGCGGTCTTCACAATCAATTAAACCATTGCAATTATTATCTGCCCCATCAGAACATCGATTAAGTAAATGATCTTCACGAGCGTTTGGATGAATAGTTACGTCAGTATCATCGCAGTCCCATTGCACAGTTGAACAAGAAGGATAACCATCTCCATCCGTATCAGTGCAAGTTACCGAAATATCATTGGGCGTAGGCAACTCTTCTAAATAAGTCATGCCGCATAAAAAGTAGCCATTTATATCTCTTCCGTCGATGGATCTCGTATATTGTGGACGATAACTAATTTCATTATTATAAGTCCCATAATCATAGAAATAAACTGCCTCAAAGGCTTTCTTCGCCCATGTTTTATAAATGGAGTTAGGATCAACATATTTGGAGAGCATGCAAAGGGCAAGGGCATTAAAGTGATATCTCGAGTCTGCAGTGTTATAGGTGTCATAAGATCTTAAAGTTTGTCCAGGCTTAGGTCCATGAATGATTCCTCCATAACGTCCGACAAGATAACCAAGCTCTTCATTTAATAAAATATTTTCACTTGTAGTCGCGTGCATCACATTAATCCCATTGCGCACTTCGGTAGGATCCCTATAAGCAAAATTAAACATATAATTTGAAAGTCTTCCAAGAATTCTATTAGCCGCGTCTACCGCATCTGGAGATTGTAAAACTTCTTCACGCGCATGAATAAGTCCATCAATAGCGATAGACTCCATCCAAGCTTGTTCTCCTCGAGCATCAGAACCAACATCTTCTTCAAAGAGAAAACCAGTTGGGAAAGGTCTTCCAGTAACAGGACTCACATCCCTAGTTCCAGGAGCATCTGTATTCTGACGATCTTCCCATCGAGGAATCCAACGTTCAAGAGCTTCAATATAGAAAGGATTAACAGTAGGATCAACCATTTGAGCAGTCTTAGTAAATCCAGAAGCCCGTCTTCCAAGACTTCTCGCGGCGCCATAAGCAGTATTCCTCAGACTAAGATCATTTGAATTATAAGCTGCATTCATCATAAGATTGCCAGCATCCATAAAAATTTGTCTAAGAGCTAAATCTCCTGAAGTAAATACAAATTGTGCCTCTGAACTTCCATAGTGAGTGTCAGTAATGCCAGTCCACTTATGAAATTCTGCTGGACCGCCACCACCAGAACCTGAACCATAATCATATTGATGAACAACAGCAGAAGTAGGAATAGAATTACAAAAGGTCAGACTATCTGGATAGCCTAAAGAAGGAGTGCCTGAATTACACAATGCATCTTGTCCTGTAGCATGGAAATAATCAGAATAATGAATTGGATTTGCCAAGGGATGTTCTGAAGGATCATATCCAACTAAATGGTCTGCAAAAATAGCAGTCTGAATATTTTTATAACTTAAAGCATAAAGATAATTATCTTCGCATCTAGTTGCGCAAGATAATAAATATTTTATCCATAAAGGACTTTCTGTATCAAGGCGAAGATCTATTCCTTTTGAATCACCAGCACTAGGTTCAGATAATCTAGTTTGGGTAACTGGATTATTCGCGAAATGGTGCCAATCTGATGATCCGCTCCCGTAACGAATACTGTTTCTTATATTCAATGCGTCAGCAGCAGAGTACCATCTAGCAGAATCACCAAGTTTAGCTGTATCTGGAATAGATTTTGTAGTAATTGTGTCGGCTTTAGCCCATCGTTGAAGAGATTGTCCTTTAGAAATACCACTCTCAACGAAATAATCGTGAGTTTGATAATTTATATCTGTCAAATAATGTCTAAAATTAATTGTTCCACGAACAAGTAATCCTTGACCCTGACCAATATAATTCTTAACTGAAGTAGGATTACTGGAAGGACAATAACCCCCGACATGCTGCCCAGGATCAATCAAACAACCCATCTGATATTGCCCATCGGTAGGCATTGTCCAAACAGTAACACTATTGGCAGAATTTTGATCAATTCTAGTTGGCTTCCTTATTTCCAAATCTGGGAAATAAAAGTTATGGTTTGGTCCGTTATTTACTTCAAAACGCAGACCATCATACTTGACGTTGCCAATGGACCAAATTTCTCGATTATCAGTAAGTCTTTTGTAAATACAATTTCCCCTAGAATTTCTATTCGCGGGTAAACAAGAGGTTGAAGAGGGAGTTAATTCCTTGAAATTGGGAGAATTCACAACGAAAACTTCTGCTCTTACAATGGGTTCATTATTTACAAAAGTCAGATAAGTAACTGTAGAAAATAGATATTCCAAACAAGGTTGAGTCCCAGTACAAGTTCCAGATAATTCATTCATCTTTTCATATTTAGCAATTTTAACAACAGGCCCATTAACAACAAACTGTAGATTATTCAAAGGAATATCCGCAACATACTCTCTTCCAAACATATCTGTTGAAACAGATTTAAAACTTCCAGAGTTTAAGAAACTCTGAACTTCTGAAGCATAAACAAAATTACCTGGATTAGAAGTAGACCTAATAATATCATAGATTTTTTCTTCTCCAGGAGCTAGACTGACTTGGACATGAGCAACTGCAAACATAACGCTCCCTTTAGCACAAGTGGGATAATCTTTCTGATAATATCTAGTAGGTTGAATCTGTGTAGGAATAGTTGTAGTTGTTATAGCATCTTGTAATCTAATATCATTATCATTAGGAAAATATTCGCAAGGCTCAAAAGAAAGAGGAATGCTTGCTAAATGATTAGTAATTGCAAAAACATTATTATTTTTTATAAAAACCTGATTCTTTCCTAGAGAAATTCCAGCTTGAATAATAGGGGGGTTTGGGGGATTGCCGCTTTCAGCTTGTCGCACTAATAGAGTTGAAGAACGAACGCTGGGAGAAAGAGGAGAGATATAATCGCCGAATTTCGGAGGCTGTATGGAAAGTGGAATAGGAGCAGAAGAAATTTGTGCATCAACTGCATTGCCAGTTACTGAGCTTCCTCTTCTTACGCTCGGAGCGGGAGTTGCTGGTGAAGTTAGGGGTGTTCTGCCATCTGTGATTAAGCTTGCAACAACATACAATTCCAGTTCTTTCCCTTCTAAGAATTCAGTAAATGCAGAAGAAATATCAGAAAGAGTCCAAGTCATGGAAGCAGAGTCTTGGTTCAAGAAGATCTGATAAGAAGCTAGAGTATCATCAAATAAAGCATCATAATCAGCAATAGTCAAAACAACAGGAGTGTTGACAGGGCAATGTTTACTGGTTACAGTAATTTGAGCAGTATCTCCAACAACAGCAGTAGATTTATCCCAAGAAACAGCAATTAGAGTGCAGGAAGAAGTCAAAGGTTCAATGCCAGTCACAGGAGTTTTGGCAACCTCAGGTTGTGGAAGAGATGAATGAATAACAGTCGTTGGATAAGATGAGGGTTGTGAAGTTCTTTCTCCACGTGAGAGTTCAGAAGGAATAAGCTCTGGTGTTTGTGGAGGGGCTAGAGTTTCAGGAAGGGGAAGTCTATCGCCTGAGCGAACAACGTTTGCAGTAAGAACATCCATAGATGAAAGATCTAAAGAACTTGTAGAGATAGACAAATAAAAAAGTAATAATATGCTAATAATAACTAATCCCCCTCTTGTCATAAAAAAGAGAGGATTATAGACTTTATAAGTATTACGAATGTATAAAATTTACACAAGAATGCAATGTATGAAATAGTCTATTGAGCAGATAAAAGTCATTTAGATTTTTGCTTGTATTTTCCAGTTGTTTTCTTTGTTTTTGCAGAGTCTTTCATGGCTACGCAATAGCGCTCTTCGCCTTGTGAATAATGTCTCGGATATTGTTTGCATATTTCCGGTCGCGAGTCATAAATGTTGCAGAGCCATCCTTCTTTTGTTTTTTTAACATTCCTGCAGGGAAAGTCGAAAACCACTAAATAGCTGTCGCCGTGCTCTTCTACCCAGATTTTATTCGTGTCGAGCATCCTAAAACGATCAATCTCTCCGCTCCAAGGCCCCTTTTTCTTCGGATAAGCAATCCAAAATTTAGTGCAGCAATTGCCGCAAGAAGCGCATTGTTTTTTCGTTGTTGGAATATTACTCATAAAAAGAAAGAGAGCCGAAAGTTTATAAAGATGTTGTCATTGTTAAAAAAGAGGGTGCTATGAAAAAAAAGAGTGAAAAGAAATCTGTTCTGGCTTGCAAGATTGGTAGTACAGAAGTAAAAGTCTTTCTCAGTTGTGATACTGCTATAAGTGCTATAAGAATGGTGAATGCATAATGGATCTCTTGAAAAAATTAATGGAGCTGCCAGGACCAAGTGGAGATGAATGGAGAATTCGTGAGCTGATTAAAAAAGAGATTATTTCCTATGTCGATGAAATCTATATAGATAAATTTGGAAACCTCATTGCTCATAGCAAGGGAAAAGGCGCGAAAGTCATGCTTGTTGCGCATATGGATGAAATAGGTCTTATGGTGAAAAGCATCGATAATTATGGTATAAGCTGCTCTGAGATAGGTGGTTTTGAAGCAGTCTCTTTGCTAGGTGAAGTCGTTGAGGTGGAAGCAGAGGGAAAATTTGTTACAGGTATTGTCACTACAAAAGAAATAGCGAATGATAATCAAATAAAGAAAATGATAAAGATTGAAGAGCTTATTATTGACACAGGATTCTCAAAAGAAGAGATGCTCAAGATGGGGGTCGAGATAGGCTCCTACATTCACTTGCATCCACGTGTAGTCACGTTGCGCAATGGAAAATTAATCGCAGGAAAGGCATTGGATGATCGTATAGGATGTTATGTGCTTATCGAGTTGGCAAAAAGATTAAAGAAAAAAGAGAGCAATATTTACTATGTGTTTACTGTGCAGGAAGAAATAGGGTTATATGGTGGTGAAACTTCAGTATATAGTTTAGACCCGGACTGGGCTATAGCCGTAGACACTACAAATACAAACGATTTTAGTGATCAAGTAACAAGAAAAATTGGACATGGTCCATGCTTGACAATTAAAGATGCAGACATGATTACCAACCGATGTATCAATAACTGGTTGAAAAAGACTGCTAGGAAAAATAAAATACCTCTGCAGCTGGACATTAATGATTTCGGGACAACAGACGCGCTCGCTATTTCCGTAGCAAAGGGAGGCATTCCATGTACAGTGCTTGGTGTCGCCATGCGCAATATTCACACGACTGTTGGCCTTGCTAGCATGCACGATATTAGTTATCTTATACAATTATTAGAAGAGTTGTTGAAAGAACCAGCAAAAAAATGTAATCTCTAATGAAAATTGCAATTGTTTCTTTAAAGTCGAAGAAAGAAAGAGAGCAGATAATAAGAAGGCTCATGAAAAAAGGGGCAGAAATAGTCAATAAAAAACCAGAAATTGTAGTATGTATTGGTGGAGATGGAAGTCTGCTCTATGCCGAACACCGGTTCCCTGGAGTTCCAAAAGTCGTGTATAAAGTAAGTGAAATGGCAAACAAAGCAACAAAAAATAATGGTCATGAATTTTTTAGAAGACTTTTCGAGAGAAAATATGCCATACATCTTGTAGATAAGTTGGAAGTGCAAGGTAAAAAAATGCAAGGAATAAATGATATTATTATCAGAAATATTGCGCAGCAGGAAGCGCTAAGATTTACTGTAGCGACTGGAAAGAAGAAGACTGAAACACTTATAGGAGATGGATGTGTGATAGCAACGCCCTTCGGTTCAAGCGGATATTTTTATTCCATCACCAGAACAATCTTCAAGAAAGGAATCGCGGTCGCCTTCAACAATATTCATAATCAAAGGATAAATCCAAAGTTCCTTGACAATGAACCAATCAAAGTAATGATTCTACGGGGAAAGGCGAGAGTTTCTGCTGACAACAACAAGAAAACGTTCATACTGACAGAAAATCAGTCCATTATAATTAGAAAAAGCAGAGAAAAAGCTAAAATCATAGAGTTATAAGAAAATTTATTTAATGGGGAGCACTAATTTTTGCTATCTGAAGAACAGTGAGAGGTATAATGGTCGCAGGAATACGCACTGCAGTAATCAAAGAAGTATCAACTATGACTTGTTGTCGTGAAGGATCGCCTTGGTAAAGTGTTAGAGATATTTGTGTCCCTATGGGAATTGTCATACTGTTGCCGCTGTAAGCAGAACTGCCAAGATCAATAACTACAGGAGTAAATTGACCAGAGCTTGATCGTTCTTGCGCAATAATATTGACTTTAGTTCCTCCTCGGATAACAGTATCAGCATTCAAATCAACATCCATAGTTCCCTGCATATCTAGAATGTTAGCTCGATAAGTATTTCCTGAATAAATAAGATTTGCTAGACAAGGATACCGGAAAGTACAGCCTCCATTTGGGTCCGTTACTTGATAGGTGAATTGCTTAGTGTTTCGCGTAGGATCTAAATCTACGAGTGTTATAACTCGATTAATGGAATCATAGTTGGTATATTGCACAACATGAGTGGTTGCTTGAATGTCTTGAGGATTTCGTTGATTGGACAAGACAATCATATCATTCACACCTATATTTCCTGTGAGTAAGGGACTTGGCGAATTTTCGACAAAAACAAGATCGCTATTCGCTTCCCCATATCTATAAACATTATTGAAAGAGCTAAGATAGCGAAATGAATAGCGAGTTCCTTGTATGTTAGTAAAGTCCAGCCAATAGCTGTCTAAACTTCCTTTAAGGCTGAGCTCCACCTGTGACTGGGGAGGAAGAAGTGACTGGGGAGGAAGAATAGGTGCAAGTAAACTAACCTGTCCAGAAGGACTATTGTTGCTTCCTGAAAGATAGAGAACAGAAACACCGATAGTCACAATAACTAAGATTGGAACTAAATAAGAGCGTTGTCCTCGCTGTGCTTTTCCCATAAAAAATAGGTATGAACAAGGCATATATAGATTATTGTTTTTGAACATAGATATTACAAAGATTAAATAATATTTATATAGGTAAACAAGATAAAGGGACTATGAATCGCAGAAATTTTGAGATATTCGGTGTTGCTAAAAAAACAAAGTATATTGTTTTAGGAGCAGTTCTATTAGTAATAATATGGCTAGCATGGTTGTCCATGAGTGGAGAGACACTTACAGCAGCAGTGGTAAATCAGCCTTCAAATCAACTAACTGGAGCAGTAGTGCAGCAGCAGGAGCAGCAGAATCAAGAACAACAGCAGATAACGCAAGAAGAACAGATAGAAGAACAAGTGTCTGAAGAGCAAAGACCCTATTATACTTATGAAGGACAATGTGCCTTTGACTTGAAGCAGCGGCAGGATGATCTGACTGAAGCTACAACCGTCGTAGATCAATATCAACAAGAGATAGACGGGTTAAATGAAGAATATGAACGAAAGAAGAAAGAGATAGAAGAGCAGTATGTTCCTGAAATCGGAAAAATAAGTACAAAAAAAGAGAATGCGCAGAAAGATTTAAGCGAGACACAGAGAAGATTTGACATAACAAAAGCAACTTGTGACGCACAGCAGCCGGAATGATTTTGTCCCTTCTTTAGAGTGATTTTTTTCCAGAAGATTTAAAAAGAAAATATGCTTAGAGCAAGATATGGAAGAACAAGATCTTAAATTTTTCAAGATGGCTATTGCAAGCACCTTGGGTGTTTTAATTCTTTTATTGATCACGACTATAAGCATCGCATTTCTCTCTGCCGATAGCAAAGCTGAGAACGTTTATGCTCAAACAACAACTGACGCTTACGCAGTCGCTCCAGCAAAGACAGACTGGACTCCCTTGGGCAGCAGTCGTTATGAAAAGGAAGAAAAGCAATATCCTAATCAGGAAAATATGAACGTTCCTCCTTGTGCTTACCCATGTAAAGTGCAGGTAGAATATAGTAACAAATACTTCTTGCCTTATCCAACACATCGATATAATGACCAATATTATTACGAAGACTATTTAGTCTATCCTCATAAAGTATACCCACATTATCCTAACAATCAACGATTTTTCCACCACAGAATCATCCAATCTGACTACACTTACTAAAAGAAAAGGTTAAATAAGTAAAGATTTCTCATCTAGAAGTAATGAATCAAAAAGAGGCATTGATGCATCCTAAAGGGGGAAAGTATATGCGTTCTCTCATTTTTGGATTTAATGATGGAACAGTTTCTAATCTGGCTTTAGTCGCGGGTTTGAGTGGAGCTATGTTAGGCAGTAAAGTGGTTATTCTGGGTGGCTTAGCAGACATGATCGCTGGCGCCATCTCCATGGGATTGGGAAATTATATCGCGACAAAATCACAAGTGGAATTCTATCGTCATGAGTATCAGCGGGAAAAATATGAAATTAAAGCAATGCCGAGTCTAGAAAAAAGAGAGATAGAAGAGCTTTATAAGAAGAAAGGATTCAAGGGAAAAGAATTAGCAATGGTAGTTCATCGCATCACAAGCAATAAAAAAAGATGGCTCAATGTAATGATGGAGGAAGAGATAGGAGTGAGCAAAAAAAATATAGAAAGTCCAATTGTTGTAGGCATTATTACTTTCTTCGCATTCTTAATCGCGGCAGCAATTCCTGTAATTCCATTTGTATTCATACCTGTAGGGTCTGCATTATTGTGGGCTTCAGTAACTTGTATGTCCTTGCTTTTTTTGGTAGGTATCTTAAAGACGCATTACACCGGTCGTGATTGGCTGCGCAGTGGTATTGAAATGGTGGTCATCGGAGCCATAGCAACCTTAACATCCTATTATCTTGGAGAATTTTTCAACAACTACTTGGTGAAGATAGTATGAAGCTGTTGTTAGTTATTTTTTTGGTGCTTATAGTGGCAGGATGCGCTCCTGAGAAGTCATTAATTCAGAAAGATACAGGAGTAAAGGAAGATATCCAAAAAGAGAGAAGAGTATATAATCCAGAAGAGCAAGAATCAGTCTATGTTTATGATCAGATTAAGAAGGAGTCACTTTGGATGAACAAGACAAAAGACGCTGGAGAAAAGTGCAAAGTTGCTGCAGAATGCGTTGGTTGGTGTGAGCCTGTCGAAGGAAGCAAGGAAGGAAAATGCAGCTGGTTCCCCAAACCCATTGGTTGTAAAAAACGTGTAGAGCGATTTGAGATTTTTGACGTCTGTGCTAATCTGACAGTTGCCCAACCATGAAAATAGCTGTCGTCGCTTTGGGTGGAAATGCTCTGCAGAAAAAAGGAGAAAAATTATCTATCAGCTCTCAAGTAAAAGTGTTAGATCAAGCACTAGAGTGTATTCTTGACCTGCTCAAAGAAGAATATAAAATAATAATTACCCATGGCAATGCGATTCAAGTAGGAAATATACTTATTCGTGTTGAGGAGGCGTTAGGTAAGGCATACAATTTACCTTTAGAAGTTTGCGTTGCTGAATCTGAGGGAGAAATGGGCTATTTAATAGAGCAGACATTGCAGAATAAACTAACACAGCACCATAAAAAACATGCAGTCATTTCTTTGTTGACGCAAGTTATTGTTGACAAACATGATCCTTATTTCCATCGTGCAACCAAACCTATTGGTCCTTGGTATACAAAAGAGCAGGCAGAGCTCTTGCAGAAAAAAGGACAGGAAATGAAAGAGATAGAAAAAGGAAAATTCAGGCGTGTGGTTCCTTCTCCTCGGCCGGTAAAGATTGACGATGTTAAAATTATACAAAAACTACTCAAAGAGGATGTCATTGTTATCGCTGCCGGTGGTGGCGGTATTCCAGTCTATGAACACCAAGGAAAACTCAAAGGCATTGCGGCAGTAATTGATAAAGATCTAGCTTCAGCTTGCTTAGCAAAGGATCTCAAAGCAGATCTTTTCTTAATTTTGACTGGTGTAAATAAAGTAGCGCTCAATTATGGAAAATCAAACCAAAAAAATCTCAGCACACTTACTATTGGGGAAGCAAAGCAATATATGCAGGAAGGTCATTTCCCAGAAGGATCCATGGGACCAAAAATAGAAGCTGCAATTAATTTTCTCAAGCATGGCGGGAAGAAAGTTATAATCACCTCTCCAGCAAGAGTTGCGAAAGCATTAAAAGGAAAAGAAGGAACTGTAATAAAGAAATAATATATAGCTTTTTATAATCTTTTAATAATTAATATTTTCCAGTATTCTGTGCGTCATGTCGAGCCATAGGCCAAGGTAGATTCTGCGGAGTCGCCTGTCCAGTAAACTCCCATGTATAAGTATTACCTAAATGATCTACTCCAAATAAATCAATTAAACCATTTCCATTTACATCATCAACAATTAGTGAAAGAGGATGGCTTGTGAACTTTGGAAAACCATTAAATATTACTCCATCATATTTATAAACATATATTTCTGGAGAACCAGAAGCTGCCCAAGTGTTTGTTATAATCTCTTTAAAACCATTTCCGTCTAAATCTGCAATTAATGGGAAAGAGTGCCAGTAATTCCATTTTGGCCATCCGGGCAATATTGTCCCATCGTGATTAAGGACATAAATTTGATTATTATCTGCGATTATAACAATTTCTAAATCTCCATTATTATCTATGTCTGCTATTGCGGGAAAGTTTAATCCAAACTCGGAACCAAGGATTCTTGGCCATCCAGCCACTATAGTTCCATCATCATTGAAAACATACAGTCTTCCATCTGCTCCTGCCTGGATAATCTCCAGTCTACCTCCATCATTTTGATCCATATCTGCAAGAACAGGGGGAGATAATAACGCAGAACTTGTACTCCGAGGCCATCCAGGAACTAGACTTCCATCATGATTAAAAACATTTAATTCTCCAACAAATTGACTTCCATTATATCCTGCAATAGTAGAGATTACAACCTCAATATCCCCATTATTATCCACATCACCTACAGCAACAGGGTTTACAGAACAATCAAATGATTTAGGCCATCCAGGTAATGGTGTGCCATCTTGTTTGTGGATATGAACAGAGTTTCTTAAATAAGGCCAGCATATATTAATGAATGCTTGAGAGTAATGTCCATCTTTTACAAAAATAATCTCTTTATCATTCCCTCCATCAATATTTTCAATTACTGAAGGAGAGATTTTAGAGTAAGAAGGAATATTGCCAGAGTAAGGAACAGGCCACCCACTCTGTAGATTTCCATTTGTTTCATAAACATATTTTCCAACGTAAGGAAAACAAAGGGAAGTTATGAAATATATTACTGCAATGTTAAGGTCATTACTAAAATTTTATTGGATAGGTTATTTGAAGATTCTAATAGACAACAAATGAAACTCATTACTAGCTATAAAAATAAACAATATACACGAGCAAGAATGAAGTACTGGAGGTATATAGTCAATAAATCAAGAAGTCCGGAAGAAATAGCACGATTATCAGGTAATTCTCATTGGTCAATAAGGGATGCTTTTAGCAAAGACATTAAGATGGGAATAGTTAATATAACACCAAAATACATAAATAGATATGGACCTCCAAAAAAGTATTATATCTTAAGTAAAAATGGAAGAATATTAATTAAAATATTAAAAGGTGACAATAAAAGTGAAGAAAAAAGTGAAAAATATATTAATTCTGGGTGCTTCAGGAAGAGACTGGCATAACTTTCTAGTATTCTATAAAAATAATCCTCACTACCAAGTCGTCGGTTTCACACAGGCGCAAATCCCAGGCATTGAGAAGCGTTCTTTTCCTAGATCATTAGCAGGTAGATTATATAAAAAAAATATTCCCTTCTTTCCAGAAGAGAAATTAGCAGAGATTATTCCACAATTAAAAGTAGATGAAGTAGTCCTCTGTTATTCCGATCTCAGTCACAAAGAGGTCATGGATAAAGCATCTATCGCACTGGCGGCAGGTGCAAACTTCCGTTTGTTAGGTCCAAAAGACACGCAGATCAAAAGTAAAAAACCAGTAGTCAGCATCACAGCAGTCAGGACAGGGTGTGGAAAATCTCCAGCGTCAAGAAAAGTTGCGGAAACACTGCTCAAATATGGTCTAAAAGTAGTTGCTATCCGTCATCCCATGCCTTACGGTGATCTCAAGAAAGAGGAAGTAGAGCGTTTTGCGGCGTATGAAGATCTCAGAAAATATAAATGTACTATTGAAGAACGAGAAGAATATGAGCCTTGGATTGAATTAGGCATTCCTATTTATGCAGGTGTCAATTATGAAAAGATTATAAGAAAAGCAGAAAGAGAAGCAGACATTATAATTTGGGACGGAGGAAATAATGATTTTTCTTTCTACAAACCAGATCTCAACATAGTCTTAGTCGATCCGCATCGTCCAGGTCATGAGATGTCCTATTATCCGGGAGAAGTCAACTTCAGAAGCGCGGATGTCATCATTATCAGCAAGATGAAATCCGCAACACCAGAAGGAATAGAGATTGTAAAGAAAAATATCAGATTGTATAATCCTAAGGCAAAAGTCATCGAGGCAGATTTAAAGCTTATCATAGATCAGCCAGAATTGATTAAAGGAAAGAGTGTCTTAGTCGTGGAAGATGGTCCTACTTTGACGCATGGAGGCATGGCATACGGAGCTGGCTTCTTAGTCGCCCAGAAATATGGTGGAAAGATGATAGATGCGCAAGAAGCTGCAGTCGGCTCATTAAAACAACTCTACAAGAAATTCATGCATCTCAAAAAGATATTGCCTGCTATGGGATATTCGCAGGAGCAGATCAAAGAATTGGAAGAAACAATTAATAGAGCGCAATGTAATGTGGTCATTGACGGAACACCAGTCAACTTAAAAAAATTATTGAAAATCAATAAGCCCATAGTCACAGTCACCTATATATTAGAGGAGCTGGGAGAGATAACATTGCACGATGTTTTGAAGAGGTTTGCTCAATAATGAAACTAGAGAGAAATGGGTAATAGAATACAATCAGAAAAAGCGATGAAAATAGTGAGACAGCGAATAAAAAAGGACTCAATAAGTTTTTGAAAATGCGAAGAGAACTCGTCCAAGATATAATTTGTCAGCGAAACAATGGATGACACTATAAAAAATGAATGTTCTAGGCAGTAAATGTTACACTAAAACGTAGCATTTTAAGCATATTTGTTACAGTAGAACGTAACATAATTTCTTTAGTGCTCTAAGAGTTCTCAATAGGAAAAGGCGAAGAAGAAAGAACTTAAGTCTGATTAAAAGTTACACTAAAACGTAACATTTATATAGGTAATGTTACACTGTATTGTAACCTATGGAAGTAGAAAAACTGGTTGAATGGAATCCCTGGTGGGAAAAGGAAGAAACTATTGAAGAATTACGAGGAAAGCCTAGGCCTCAGTACACTGACATAGTAGACGCCGTTGCTATCAAAGAAATAATCATTATTACAGGAGTAAGAAGATCTGGAAAAAGCACGCTCTTATATGAGATGATTAGTCAGCTGCTGAAAAAAAATGTAGACAAAAAACAGATACTCTTTATTAATCTGGAAGATAAAAAGTTCTCAAAGGATAGTATCGAGGAAATATATGCGTGCTATCGTGAGAATATTAATCCCGATAAAAAAGCCTATATTTTTCTCGACGAAGTCCATAAAAAAGATGGGTGGGAGGGATGGATTCGAAAAAAATATGACCTTAAAACCAATAATAAATTTGTAATATCTGGATCATGCTCATATCTACTAAAGAAAGAATACGCCACGCTCTTAACAGGAAGAAATCTCACATTCGAAGTATTTCCGCTAAGCTTTAAAGAATTTTTGGAGTTCAAAGAAGTGAGCATAGAGGAGAGTAATGTGGAAAGAGGTATAGTAAGTGATCAGACAAAACACAGTATTATGAGGCATTTGCAGGAATATGTGATGCAGGGTGGTTTTCCAGAGATCACATTAAAGGAAGAGAGATATAAAATGAAAGTCCTGAAGCAGTATTTTGATGATATTCTCTACAAAGATATTATTGATAGGTATAATCTGAACAGTCAGAAAACAAAAGACCTCGCGCTTTTTTTGATAACAAATGTAACAAGTTTTTTTTCATTGAGAAGTATAAGGAGCATAGTAAAAATCTCCTATGACACTATAAAAGAATATATTTCCTATTACCAAGAAGCGTTTCTCTTGTTTACTTTGGATCATTTTTCCTACTCTCTAAAAGAACAAAAAACACTGCCATCAAAAGTATATTGTGTAGATAATGGGCTGCGAAACGCGGTCGCATTTAAATTTTCTAAAGATGATGGAAAGCTAGTTGAAAATCTCGTCTTCCTGGAATTGAGGAGAAATGATAAAGAAGTGTATTATTGGAAGAAAAAAGGTGAAGTCGACTTTATTGTAAAAAATAAGGATCAGTCATTGACAGCAATCAATGTCTCCTATACTGATGAAATTCTGGAAAGAGAAGCAAGGGCGCTGGAAGAATTCAAGAAAGAAATGAAAACAAGGTGTAAAGAATTGCTCATGATCACGAAAACAAGAGAGGAAAAAGTAGGCCCTATAAGATATGTTCCGCTTTGGAAATGGCTGTTGATAAAAAAGAAAGAGTAAAAAAGCATACATACATATAAAAAAGAATACAATCAGAAAAAGAGGCATGAAATGAAACACCTGTTATCAGAAAAAGATCTAACATCCAATGAGATCAAAGAAATACTAGAGCGTGCTAAGGATATCAAAAAGAGTCCTAAAAAATACAAAGATGCCGCGTTTGAGAAAGTGCTATTGACTATCTTTGAAGCTCCATCATTGCGTACTCGCTTGTCATTTGAGACAGCTATGATTCAAATGGGTGGAGATTCCATTAATTATCAGACGATGTTTTCGCCATGGGGTGTTGGTAAGGAGTCTATTGAAGACACTGCGCACACCATTAGCAGATATGTAGATCTGGTTATGATTCGGATGCACGATCATCAAGAAGTGGTTAAGTTTGCAGAGAATGCTTCCATTCCAGTTATCAATGGATTAACAAACTACAGTCATCCTTGCCAACTATTAGGGGATTTGCTGACTATCCGGGAGAAGAAAGGAAGATTACAAGGGCTAAAATTAGCTTATTTCGGAGATGGTAACAATAATGTAACACATTCACTCATGATGGGATGCGCTAAGATGGGCATGCATATAAGCATAGCCTGCCCAAGAGGAAGAGACTATGAGCCTTTGCCAACTGTAGTTCAAGAAGCGAGAATTTGGGCAAAGAAGACAAATAGTTCTCTAACGATCACACAAGATCCAGAAGAAGCTATAAAAAGCGCGGATGTGGTTTACACAGACTCTTGGATGTCTTATAGGGTTCCAAAAGCGCAACTAAAGAAGCGCGTAGATATTTTCAAGACATATCAAGTGACAAAGAAATTGTTTGATAAAGCTCCAAGAGCAATCTTCATGCACTGTCTACCAGCGTTAAGAGGTCATGAAGTGACTGCAGAAGTTATAGATTCCAAGAGAAGTGTGGTTTTTGATCAGGCAGAGAATAGGTTGCATGCGCAGAAAGCAATCATATTGAAGTTGTTGAAATGAAAGCATATCATCAGTATATCAACGGCAAATGGACCCCTTCTACAAGTAAACAGACATTCGTATCGTCTAATCCTGCAAAAAAATCAGAGGTCTTAGCAACGTTCTCGCAAGGAACTCATGAAGATGTTGAACATGCAGTTTTTGCAGCAGAAAAAGCATTGCCGTTTTGGAAAAATACTCCTGCTCCTAAACGGGGTGAACTCTTATTGGAAGTTGCCCGTCTCTTGAGAAAAAACAAGCAAAAACTAGGTGAGTTAGTTACCAAAGAAATGGGTAAAGTATTGAAAGAAGGTTTAGGCGATGTGCAGGAAGCTATTGATATTTTTGAGTACATGGCAGGAGAAGGAAGAAGACTATTTGGTCACACTACTCCTTCAGAGTTAAAAAATAAATTTTGTTGCACTGTGCGTCAGCCAGTGGGTGTGGTCGGTCTTATTACGCCTTGGAACTTCCCGTTTGCTATTCCAGCATGGAAACTAGCTCCAGCTTTAATTTGCGGCAACACTATAGTTTTCAAGCCAGCATCAGATACACCGCTATGTGCAGCAACACTCATAGAAATCTTGGAAGAAGCAGGCATTCCTCCAGGTGTAGTCAACATGGTCACAGGTTCAGGAGAAGAAGTCGGTAATGCAATAGTCATGCATCGTCGTCTGCGCGGTATTTCCTTTACAGGTTCTAGAGAGACTGGAGAGTTTATCACAAAAATAGCCGGTCTGAAAAAAATAGGTTTAGAATTAGGTGGAAAAAACGCGATTATAGTCATGGATGACGCGGACATAGACTTAGCAATTGAGGGAATTCTCTGGGGAGCATTTGGCACAACAGGCCAGCGCTGTACTGCAGCATCTCGAGTCATTGTTCATAAAAGTGTGCAAAAACAAGTAGAAGAAAAATTGCTCAAGTGTGTACGAAAATTAAAGATAGGTTCAGGTCTTGATTCAAAAACTGACGTGGGTCCATTAATTAATGCGCGTGCAGTAGTCAAGACACATAAATATACTGAAATAGGGAAAAAAGAAGGAGCAAGACTCCTCTGTGGTGGTATGCCAGAAGAGCGAGGAGGTTTTTTCTACAAGCCGACCATCTTCACCAACGTCAAGCCGCACATGCGCATCGCAAGAGAAGAAATATTTGGTCCAACACTCTCAATACTTACAGCACAAGACCTCAACGATGCTATTCAAATTGCAAATGCTATAGAATATGGATTAAGTTCTTCCATTTATACAAGAAATATAAATAATGCATTCCATTCTATTGAGAACATCGAAGCGGGTATTACTTATGTCAACGCATCAACAATAGGTGCGGAAGTCCACTTGCCATTCGGCGGTGTAAAAGCTACAGGCAATGGCACTAGAGAATCTGGAATACTTGGTATTGAAGAATTCTCAGAAGTAAAGACAATATATATAGATTATTCAGGAAAACTGCAGAAGGCGCAGATAGACACTAAAAAAGAAGACTAGAACTATACAAAACTCTCAACCTTGACAATGATAAATGCTCAAGCAGTTAGCTATCAGATCATTCCATAAAAAGAAGGAGTGTCTCAAGTTTTTGAAGGTGTAGTTTAGAAAAGATAAGTGAGTATTATCCTGTGGGTGATAATCGTTGTTCTAAATTAACAGGAGATGCTAAAGAATAGACAGGTCTGCCACCTCTATTAGTGCCTTCATATCCTGGAGGTTCATTACAGCGAAGTTGTGGTCCTTGATGACCAATATACAAGACAGCAACATGCCTATCCTTAGGGCGCAAAGAGAAGACTTTGTATCTGCTGCTAGAAAGTTGAGGAGGGGGAGAGGGCCATCCGCTCTCTGTAAGAACATCCAAGGCAACCATTCCATCTTTATGAAAGAAATCTATTAAAGGAATTCTTTCTTGGGCTTCAAAACAATCTCCGACTAAAGTATGTTTTTGATGTAAATACCATTGACTATCTCTATAAACAAACAAAGCATCAATCCACTCTATTCTGGGTTTCTCCCTCTTTCTAAGAAGATTAGTGCGAAATAAGCGAGTACGTTTATTAGAATAGGGAATTCCCTGAGAATTTTTGAGAGGTTCTGAAAATAAAGCAAAATATTCTCCGAGAAGGGGCATGCGACCTCCACGTTCTGCAAAAAATGTATGAGTGTCATACCAGCTAAGTCCAGTATCAACAAATCTTCGACTCATAGCAAGTTCAGATTGAGGTAAATGAACATTGTTTCGTAACATCGAAAAAAGAAAGGGGTTAAAATTATAAAGATTATGCAACTGCAGTATAGAGATCAGCGAGAAAAAGGAAGTATTATAAAATGTTTAGGCGCTAGTGTTAAAATTTCAGGTTTCTTTTTCATCACCAAAGTATCTTCTATTCTAATTCCAACTTCTGTGCTCTTTGTCTTGAAATAAATACCTGGTTCAATAGTAAAGAAATGTCCTGTTTTTAACACATCTGGTGAAGTAACGCTTATACGAGGAATATCATGAATTTTCTTGCTCACGCCATGTCCTAATGCGTGTCGCATATAAGGCTTATACTTGCCTAGTTGTGTTCGAGCATAGATATCTAAGTCGCTGCCAGTAATGCCAGGTTTAGCAAATCGTACGCAGTTCTGTTGACATCGTAAAACAATTACATAAAGTTTTCTTTCTTCTCTAGTCGGCGTTCCTAAAAAAATAGTTCTAGTCATATCAGAGCACCAGCCGCGGACCTTGCAGCCAAAATCTAATAGCAGCCATCCCCGTTGTAATTTCTTTTTTCTGGGTTTAGGATGAATAATCTGATTGTTATTAGCAACAATAGGAGGATATGCAGGCTTCACTCTAGAGTCGCGAAAGCGTTTGCGAATAAACAAAGCAAGTTCATGTTCAGTATGAAAAGTAAAGTTCTTGACAATCTCAGAGAAGATTTTATCATTAATCACACAAGCTTGTTTAAATGCTTGATACTGCTTCTTTTGCATAAATATACATGCGTAAAAGGTTTATATAAATATTTGCTTGTAAAAAAGAAGGAAATTATACTTTTCTTTTTTCATCTTCTATCAAATAGGCATGTTGATAGGGTGTAATTGGTGCTAAAGTATGATCTGAAAGATCTGCATAGAATTGTATTCTCATTTCTAAAGGCAGACTGTCTATAGCAGTGTAACGCTGGGTTTCCCCCATAATATGAATAAGGGTGTCTACAAAAGTTCTAGGTAAAGGTTGTTGTACTCTCTGGATATGAACAAGTCCTGGACAAGAAGCAATTTCTTGAAGTATGCCTGCATAAGTTTTTCCTCGATAATCAAGAAGAACAAATAAACCTTTATTTCCAAAGTGATTGAGCAATTGATCTACATAAGTTTCAGCAGGACTTTTTTCAGACTTAGGTTCTAGAGGCATAGGTTGGGAGCAGATACAGAGGAGGGTGAAGTTTATATATGTGAAGGAAATAAAGCATATAGGAGAAAAGAGGTGAACATGAAATTCGTCTGTGAGCCACCAGGTTCAAAGTCAAGAAAGATTATTGCTCGTGATAATCAAGTCATTTCTTCGTCCTACAGTCGAGAGTTTGACTTCGTTTTCGATCATGCAAAGGGGTGTTATCTCTGGGACGTTGATGGAAAGAAGTATTTAGATTTCGCTGCAGGTATTGCAGTTGCAAACATTGGTCATGCAAACGATGCAGTCATCAAAGCAATCAAGCAGCAGGCAGAAAAAGGAACGCATGCGGCTTTTGGAGATTTTTATGCAGAGCTGCCTGTTCGTTTTGTAGAAAAATTACTGTCGTTTGTTCCTTCTCACTTGAATAATGCTTTTTTTTCGAATTCTGGAACAGAGGCAGTCGAAGCAGCCTATAAATGTGCACGCTGGCATACAAACAAGAAATGGTTTATCGCTTTCGAGCATGCCTTTCACGGCAGAACTATGGGTTCTTTATCATTGACCAAATCTAAACCTAAGCATCGTGAGCGCTACAGTCCATTTCTACCAGTCGTCCACGTTCCCTTTCCACATGTCTATCGCATGCCTTTCTCCTCAGATGATGAATGTGTCCAATATTGTCTCGATAAAATTGAGCAGATGATGAAAAGACATCAAGAAGATCTTGCAGGATTAATCGTCGAACCTATTCAAGGAGAAGGAGGATATGTAGTCCCTCCAGACAATTTTCATAAGAAAGTAAAAAAACTATGTGAAAGATATAGCGTGTTATATTGTGCAGATGAAGTGCAGGCAGGTTGTTATCGAACAGGAACATTTCTTGCGTCAGAGCAATTCGGAGTGAAGCCAGACATCGTCTCTTTAAGCAAGGCTATTGGTGGTGGAATCCCTCTCGGCGTCACTTTAGCGAATAAAAAAACTATGGACTGGGAACCTGGAACGCATTCTAATACTTTCGGAGGCAATCTCTTGGCTTGCGCAGCAGGCATTGCATCCTTGGACTTCATGAAAAAAGAAAGACTCGGAGAGAATGCAAAAAAACAAGGAGTCTATATGCTAAAATTGCTCAATGAACTGAAGGACAAGTATGAAATTATAGGTGACGTCCGTGGAAAAGGCTTGATGATAGGAGTAGAAATAGTCAAAGACAAATATTCCAAAACACCAGCAGAAGAAGAGATGCAGAAGATTCTTTGTAATGCAGCAGCAAAAGGCTTGGTGTTATTGGGCGCTGGAAAAAGTGTCATTCGATTCTGTCCACCCCTAATAATCACAAAACAGCAAGTAGACCATGGAATAAGTGTATTTGAAGATGCTGTAAGAAGAATAAAGTAACTGTTTCAACACCAAAAAGTGTATAAAGTTCTAGAAAGACCTAAGAAAGATGAAAGAGATAGTTCTCACAACAGAAGACAAAGTAGCCATAGTAGCAACATATTATGAAGCCACGAGTGAAAGGGGAGTTATACTAGTGCATATGTACGGTAATACAAAACAAAGTTGGAAAGACTTCGCGTTGTTTTTGCAGGAAAAAGAATATCAGGTGCTAGTACCTCGACACATTAATTATGAAACATAATATTTCCCTAATTTTTTATCAGCTTTCTGTTTTGTGAATGACCAATTAATCTTCTTCCTTTGTCTGTTTCTTCTTTTTGTCCACGCTTTAACTTCTCGTGTTAGAG
>DATDXZ010000018.1:0-5005 GCA_035289145.1 Candidatus Nanoarchaeia archaeon | reverse complement strand
AACAACCTTTCAAAGGATCAGACGTAATAGATGAAGAACGTCTGCCTGAAAAACCTCTGCAGCAAATACGCGGAAAGTCATTCTTCTCCACATTTTGGTTTAGACTGCCTTTAGTCATGCTTGTAATTGTCATTGCATTCTATCTCAGATTTGTACGACTAAAACATAAGTAATTTTGTTAGAAAGTAATTTTGTTAGATCTCAGTACGAGCAACTAGTGTTTTTGCTACGATGGTTGCATAAGATCCAGAAGATAGAGCGAAGGTCAATGTCTGTTTTAACTTTTCTTTATTCAATTCATCTTTTTCTGGCTTACTGAGAGCAAATTCTTGAGGCATCACAAATGCTGGACGCAGTATGGTCCTCGTATTGAGCTCTGGGAAGGAGATTATTTCACATCCTGTCAAAGGAAGACTTTTTTCTGGTGCTTTTCTGAGTGGTATAGGCAGCTTTCCCAAGACATAAGATACATAAACAAATTTTTCCTGCTGCCCTACATATTCTGCCAATCTGAGGTTAAAGAGATAAGACTGATAAGCATGGATACATAATGTTAGTATTCTTCTGTGCAGACTTCCTATTGCTCTCTTAAAATTTCCAGGAACTTCTTTCAAACTTTTGACTACTCTTTCCTCTTCAAAGAGATTTTTTGGTACAGTGATATTTTCCATATCTGGCCATTGTTGTTTTATTTTTTCTCGATAGAGCTTGTTTTCATTGGATTCTTCTGGAAATGGATCAAGCAATATTCTTTTGACAGCCAACTCATAATTTTCTTCCACAATTGCCTCTCCAATGAGATGCGAGACTGCACGTATAGAACCTCCAAAACGCTGATCATCGAAATAATTAGGAATCTGCAAATTCTCTGCTGTTATGGGCGCATCTAAATCTCTTACTACTATAGTAAATGCGTTTCCTTGGTGTCCTCCTAACTTGACGGGCTCATCTCCATAACCTATAATTGTTAATTCCACGTCCTTGATTTTTATCTTCTTGAGAAATGCTGTGTCAATCTTATATCCCGAGATCATCTGCTCCGTGATGCCATCTTTGTCTTTTAATCCCGCATAGTGAAACTTATTCACATCAGCTCCTAGACGACGCGCCAAAGCTTCCACTACACGCACTGTTGTCCAGTTTTTCTTTTTCAACCAGATGTAACAATGATCTCCCTTCTTGTTTAGCTTGATAATATTTATTTCCTTGACATAGAAGTCTTCTGGAATTTGCTTGAGTTTCATTTTACTTATAGATATTTTTCCTGTGTCCTACTTCGACGACCATAATTATCATCTGATCATTTTTGATACTTACTATGATTCTATAGTCTCCAACACGTAACCTAAAATAAGGATTACCTACTAATTTTTTGACATAAGTGGTGGGTCTTATTCTAATTCTTTCCAGAGTATGCAGTATTCTGTCTTGCATATTTTTGTCTAGCTTTTCAAGCTGCTTTAAAGCTTTATCAGTATATTGTAACTCAAACATTTAAAAACCCAATTTTTTCTTAACTTCTTCGTGGGTGAAAACTCTTCCTTCCTTAATATCTTTCTCAGCTTGAGCTATATCCTTCTTAGTTTCTTCAGATAATTCTAAAGTATCTTCTAGTATATCCCAAATAACTTCTTCATAAGATTCTCTCTCAGAAAATTTTCTTTTATTAAGTTCAGTCTGTAGATTTTTACTGATCTGGATTGTTGTTGCCATAGTAAACTATAGTGTATTATAGTATATAAATTTTTAGGTATTACTTGATTTTCAATGCTTTCTTTAGGGCAGGCTCGTCAAAACCTACAATAATCTTTCCGTCAATCTCTATAACTGGAACACCAATCTGTCCTGACTTTTCCTGCGACTCCTGCGCGTATTTCTCTTCGATAATGCTGAGCTCCTGATACTTGACATTGTGCTTCTGGAAGAATTCCTTTGTTTTTTTACACCAAGCACAGGTTGGAGATGTGTAGATTGCTACCTTTGTCATTCTGTTACTTTTTTTGAGGATTTATATAAACCTATCGCTATGCTTGCACCTGCCACAATACCAGCAACCAAGCTTATTTTCATGGCTATTGCTCTGAACAAAACTTCAGGATATATCTTGATGAGATTATCTGTCGCAGGATTCAACAACCAGAGATCATTATCAAACAAGAGCTTATGCATATTGTAAAACGTTGCTGCAAACGGACTGAATGCTACCACCCCTAATATACCTAATGTGAGTATTCCTCCATAGAGCAAGACTTTTTTCTTTTCTCTGATTCTCAAAACAATAACGAACTGGATTAACACCCAAAGCATCAGTAACTGCTGACCACGAGTGACAATGTTTTGCACATCTGCCATATGCCTTATCTCTTTCTGATTGAGCAAGATTGGTTCTAGTGGTTCTTCTTGCTGGATATAGTTTAAGATATTTGTATGCTGCTGCAGTATAGTTTCTTGAGAAGCGTTTATATTTGTGTAGACTCCATAGTTTTCGAAGAGCGGAGGATAGGTTTTCTCATTGAAGATGACAACATCTGCACTGATCATGATACTTAGAAAAGCGAATATTACAATTCCTAGACTACTATATAGTTTTTGCCGCATGCTTGGTACTCAAGTAGAGCGCTACAAAGAACAAAATAATATCCTGCGGGATCTGCGCAATGACTACGATGCCTGCCAATAAGACTGCTGCCAAAAGGGCTGCTTTCTGCTCCTGTATCCTGAAGATTAACCCTATTCCTACAATCAATTCTGCAATGGCAATCATGTAGATCGCAAAATTACTTGTTGGTATCGCTGCACCCATCATGGAAGCATGCATTATAACTGATGTAGATACAGGGGATTGAAATTTATCCCAAGCAAAATAGACAAAGAGAAGACCTAGAGTCATCCTGACTAATGAAAGACTATATCTGTCAAGACTCTCTTTGATCTTCAACATCATGTTACTCTACTACGAGAGTTCCTTTCATCTTCTTGTGATCATTTCCACAGAAGACATTACAGTACATTGTGTATGTTCCTGCCTTATCTGCAACGAACTCCACTGATCTTGTCTCTCCCTTAGGCACCTTGAGACTGACATCGAATTCTAGGATACCAATGCCATGTTCAACATCTGTGCTGGTCACTACCAAGCGAACTTTGTCTCCTTTCTTCACCGTGATTGTTTCTGGCACGAAGACGAACTGCTTTGTTTCAATCTTGAACTCCTTGACGGCACTACCAGTCACTTTATTATTTTCTTGACAAACATCCACGCATTGTTCTAGAGAAGTGAACGGTATTTTTCCTTGCGCTTCATTCGGACAGCCTGCTAAATTGATGCAATTAGCACCATCGAAATAGGCTCCTACGACTGCTTCACATGACCCAAAAGGAAATTCATTACCTGCTGGAGCTCTCCAGTCACATCCTTGAGCGTTTACTATTGGGTTTTTGACAGGCTCTGTGTTGGTTCCAGTTGTACACGCGGAAAATAACAAGACTCCTATCACTGCCATTACTAATAACACAATCTCTCCTTTCTTCATCATGGTTTCTCTCCCCCACTCAATAGTTTATCAATAATCGCGCGGAATTCTCTTGCCTCCGCTTCTCTATCTTTTTGCTCTTCGAAAGCATTTCCGATGCGTATATACTTGCAGCCAAACACAAACGTGGGAATGGTTTGATTGGGATTGAATGTCTTCCAGAGGTTTATTTCTTCTTGAGGAACGGCTAATTCTAACTGCTCTGACAAGAGATCATCACCAATATCTGCTTCCCACTGATGGGCTATAATTTTATTACCATATTCCTGAACTACTTGCTGATAGGTTGGCTTGATCCACGCGCAATGTGGACACCAAGATGTCGCGAATTCACGAATGATAGGCTTGCCCTCTTGTTCACAAATGACATGATCTTTTACCAGGAATGTGTTTCCTGCATTGTCCTTGATGGGACGATCTATAGTTACTTGAGCAGTATTACTACATGCTGTTATGAAAATTATAAAAAATAAAGAAAAAAAGAAAAGAGCGCTGTTCATTTGCTCAATTCTTGATCAATAATCTGCTTGAATGCTGCCCAGGGCTGTGCACCTACTAATTGGACACCATTGACATAGAATGTAGGCGTACCGGAAACTCCATTGGCACTTCCTTCAGCTAAATCACCCTGCACTTCTTGAGCAACTTTAGGATCTGCAATGCAACTACTGAAGTCTGATTCATCAAGACCTAAGTCCTTGGCATATCCCTTGAAGACTGTGTAAGGATCAGTGTTACCAGACCATGTTGTTTGTGTCTCGTATAACTTGTCATGCATCTCCCAGTATTTATCCTGCTGGCCTGCACAGCTTGCAGCCACTGCAGCCTCATCAGCCTGCTCATGGAAAGGCAATGGATAATCCTTGAAGATTAAGCGCACTTTTCCTTCCTTGACTAGCTTTTGTATTTCTGGATAGGTCTGCTGGAATGCTCTCTGACAGAATGGACATTGATAGTCAGAATATTCGAAGATAGTCACTGGCGCGGATTTGTCACCGATTGCTGGGTCGCCATCTTCTTTGAGATCTGCCTTGACTATTGGCTGCGGATCATTAGCGCCTGATGGCTGTTGTGTTGGCACTTGCTGCGCGCCCGCACCGCTACTTTCACCAAAGCCGAAGCCTTGCGTTAGTACTGAGATAATCAATAATACTGACAACATTAAACAGCCTACTTTCCAAGAAGCTGCACTATCAGTATGCATTTTTGGTTGAGCGTGATGCTCTGCTGTATTTGCTTTATGCTTGGTATTTGCCAAGAAAATCATCCCCCATTTGTTTGTATTGAATAGAGAATGCAAAAGACGGATATTTATAAAGATATCGCTCTTTGTAGACAGCCATAGTTAAAAGAGGATTTCTCTTGTTTACAAGAGAGATTCCTCTAGGAATGTTTAGCCTCTTCAATGCAGCGATGTTTTGCCTAATGCGGAATTGTTGCGGGAGCAGATATCTTCGCAGAGGTTGTTTGCT
>DATDXZ010000017.1:0-2860 GCA_035289145.1 Candidatus Nanoarchaeia archaeon | reverse complement strand
GTTTATTCAGTGGTATAACAACCGCATTCATCTCGGCTTAAGCCGAAAAGAAGGCATCACACCGCAAGAAGCGGTGTTGAACAAACTGCAACCAGAAAGCTTAATAGGATTGTTCTTCAGGAGGATAAAGTAATATGAGTGCTCGAAACTATAGGATAAAGTCACCATGCATTAATATCAGGATACTACAGCTTCAGCAAAGGCGAAGGAAGATATTTAAACTTGGAAATCCAGCAGAAATCAATGAAAGTAAAAGACTTGATGACAAAGACGGTCTTTATTTGTGCAGCCGAAGATCCCGTGATAATAGTGGCGAAGAAGATGATGGATCAGGACGTCGGTATGCTGGTTGTTGTCGATGACAACCTCACAAAAAAACCTATAGGTGTTATTTCTGATCGAGACATCCTCAATCGGGTGCTCTTGAAAAAATTAGATCCTGAAAAAGTGACTGCAGAGGAGATAGCAACGAAAAAAATAGTCGTTATTACAGAGACAGCAACCATCAACGAGGCGACAGCAATGATGAAGAAGAATCAGATCAAAAAGCTCGTCGTCTTGGATGATATGGACAATCTCAAGGGAATACTCTCGCAGTCTGATGTGGTAAAACAGTTTATTTCTATCAGTGAGCAATTGGCAGATTTGTCAGCAAGTTTGTAGTCAAGAAGAGTAACGCAACTATTTTAAAGGATTATTTACCTCTATGAGGTATGCAAAAAGAGAATCCATATCTTCTTTCAAATGTCTGTAAGCCTATGCATTACAACTTGGTATTGGCTCCAGATATAGACAAGGGAGTTTGTAAAGGAAATGTAACTATTGTTGTGCAGATGCTGGAATCTACAAACAGCGTAACTCTCCATGTGAATGAAGTGATTATTCTTGAGGCAAAAATAGAAGAGCAGATTGCAAAAGTAGCTTACAATGAAAAGATGCAGACAGTGACATTGACCCGCGTCAAGAAGATGCAAAAGGGAGAAATAAAAGTTTTCTTGCGCTTTGAGAGTAAATTACGCAATGATCTCCGCGGATTTTACAAGAGCACGTATGAAGTCAATGGAAAGAAGAAATTCCTGGCGACAACGCAGTTTGAAGCGACTGATGCTCGTCGTTGTTTCCCTTGTTTTGACGAGCCTGCACAGAAAGCTATATTTAAAGTGACTCTACACATTCCAAAAGAATTGACGGCAATTTCTAACATGCCAATCAAAGAAGAGCTAATCCAAGGAGCAAACAAGAGGATATCATTTGAAGAATCACCTATCATGTCTACTTATCTGCTTGCATTTTTAGTAGGAGAGTTCGAAGGCAACACCAAGAAAACAAAGAGAGGAACACAAGTGGGTGTCTGGACTACACCAGAGAAAAAACATCAAGGGCAATTCGCTTTGGACACTGCAGTCAAGGTCTTGGAATATTATGAATCTTATTTTGACATTCCTTATCCCTTGCCAAAATCAGATCTCATCGCAGTTCCTGATTTTGAGTCTGGCGCCATGGAAAACTGGGGTGCAATCACTTATCGGGAGACTGCTTTGCTCTTTGACGAAAAAATATCGTCTGTAGCTGCTAAAGAACGTGTAGCCATCGTCGTCGCTCATGAACTGGCGCATCAATGGTTTGGTAATTTAGTGACAATGCATTGGTGGAACGACTTGTGGTTGAATGAGGGATTCGCTTCATGGATGGAATATAAGGCAGTCGATCATCTCTTTCCAGAATGGGACATGTGGGTGCAGTTCTACAATGATGATCAGAGCGGAGCGTTTAGCTTGGACGGTCTAGAAACAAGCCATCCTATCGAAGTGGAAGTCATCAACCCAGCGCAGATTGCCGAGATTTTTGACGCTGTTAGCTATGATAAGGGTGCATCGATCATCCGCATGCTCGAGCAATATTTGGGTGAAGAAGTCTTTAGAAAAGGCATGAAATCTTATCTCAGTAAGTTTGCATACGGAAATGCCACAACACAAGATTTATGGGAGTCACTTGCACAAGTATCAAGAAAACCAGTTGGAAAGATCATGGATTCCTGGACAAAGCAAACAGGATATCCTCTCATCACGACAAAAACAACAGACAAGCACATCGATCTTGTACAAGAAAGATATTTCCTCAGTGGAAGAAAAGAAGACAGTGCCATCTGGAACATTCCCATAGCAGTGCAGCAAGACAAGGAAAGAGAAAGCGTGCTTATGGAGAAAAAAGAGCACCGGATTCAGAAGAAAGGATTAACTCTACTAAATAAAGATCAAGTAGGATTATATAGGATACAATATGATGATCGTTTGTTCAAGGAGCAGTTGCAGGCATTGCAGGAGAAAAAGCTCAATATTTTAGATAAGCTGGGATTGATAGGAAACAGCTACGCGCTTGCAGAGGCGCATTATGCAGATATGACACGATTCTTGGAGCTCTTGCAGCATCTTCGTGAGGAGACAGATTATAATTTATGGTCTGATATTGCGGGAAGCATTGGCCAACTGCAGATGATGTTTATTGATCACAAATTTGCAGATGATCTTGACGCTTTGACGCGCTGGATTTTTGAGAAGGTAGTGAAGCGGATGGGTTGGGAAGAAAAGAAGACAGACAGTCATAGAGATATCCTCTTGCGGCTCACAGTCCTGGCAACAACAGGATTTAGCAATGAAAAAAACGTCCAAACAGAAGCACAAAAAAGATTTGCACATTATGTGAAGACCAAAGAGATCAACTCAAATTTGCGTGGAGTCATTTATTCTCTGTCAGCGTGGACTGGTGATAAAAATACTTGGGAGCAATTTAAAAAATTCCATGAAGAAGCAAAATTGCAGGAAGAGCAGGTGCGCATCCTCGGAGCGATGTGTATGTTCCA
>DATDXZ010000016.1:0-10486 GCA_035289145.1 Candidatus Nanoarchaeia archaeon | reverse complement strand
AAGTTCGTTACGACTGCTTTATTCTCATCAAAATTGATTTTTGCCTCTCCAGGGTATTTGTTAAAGAGCTTTCTGGCTGTGCGTTTGATCAATTGTGTTTTAATACGACCCATTGTTGCAATGGTTTGTTTGGGGGGGTTTTTAAAGCTTTCTTTACTGTTTTTAATATTATCTCTTTGTTAAATCATTTAACATCTACATCTTTTTTTACTCTCTTTGTTAATTATTAAATTATATACCCTTATTTTGTTCTTCTTTGTTTTCTATTCTCCATCATAAGGTTTATATACTTTCTTTGTTAAATAACTTTCATGGGACATAGCAGCCATTACTTAGATCGTGTTCTCTTTACCTATTCCCTGTCTCATTTGACTCATTCAGAAAAAATTAGGTTCTATTATGCCCTTAAAGGAAGAGACGGCAAATCGGGTGTTGTCAGAGAATATCATATTCGGCAGCTGGGAAAGACTGTCCTGCTTGTTCCGAGTCCATTTGATAGTGATGTCGAATCCTTTTTAAAAATCTGGAAATGTAGCATGATGAAAAAGAGAGTGATGATCGAACCATGATAACTACAAAAGCGGTGACTCTATGTGTACTCTTTTTAGGACTTCTCGGGTTAGTGTCTGGTTTCCAGTACACTCTTCTGACTCAGAACAATTTTGATCAAGGAAGCTACTCAGATACCACTTATAATACAAGCGCTTTAGCTGTGCAATTAAGTTCATTGAATCTTACTGGTAACTACACTAGCCAGATCTTCGATGGTTTTGACACAAGCCAATGGACTAGCATCGCTTTGAATCAGACGTTACCGCTCGAACCCCTTTTGATTGTTGTTGACAGTCAGGATGATATTTGGAAGTCATATGACGGTGTGAACTGGGCTTTGATTACAGATGACTACAATGCTGGCGACGGTGGCAATGATGCACAGTTTGTCTTCATGGATTATCGCAACCAATTCTATGCTATTGAAGACGATGATGATGTCTGGGTCTCTACTAATCGCGGGTTGAATTGGACCAAAGTCAATGATGATTATAATAGTGGTGAGGGACAACATGTTGTGCGCGCCGCTGCAGACTACAACAATAATCTTTACCTCATTGAAGGTGATGAGGATGTGTGGAAGTCTACTGATGACGGGTTGAATTGGACCAAAGTCAATGGCAGCGACTTCAATGGCGGCAATGGAAATCCTGCAGGGCTTGTAGTGAACAGCTCAAACACACTCATTGTTGTAGATAATAGCGAAGATGTATGGGCTAGCACAGACGGCACTGTATGGCGTTTTATTGCTAATGACCTCAACGGCGCAGAAGGCAGCGATGTGGATTATCTTATGATTGACAGCAGAGATTATATTTATGCGATAGAAGATGATGACGACATTTGGAGATCCATTGATGCTGGTTTTAACTGGATAAAAATTCGCACTGATTATAACGGCGAAGGACAGCACGTTACCAGAGCTACTATTGACTCTGATAATATATTTTATATTATAGAAAGTGACGAGGATGTGTGGAAGTCTACTGATGATGGGTTGAATTGGACCAAAGTCAATGGCAGCGACTTCAATGGCGGCAATGGAAATCCTGCAGGGCTCTTTAGCTTCAATTCTACGACAAATACTTCGCTTCAGGCAAGATCTTGTTCCCTGCCTGATTGCAGTGATAGTCTCTTTACTAATACTGGATTGAATCTCAATTTTAATTCAAATCGCTATTTCCAGTTTTTTATAACCATGACTGCTGATGATCAAGAGTTCACACCTTCCCTCTTCGAACTCACACTCGATTACATTGATGTAGGATACCCTAATGTCAGCACTGCTTTTCCGCAGAATGGTACTTTCTCTGTGAATGACTCAGTTTCTCTCAATGCGACTGTATTTGATGGACGAGCAGTAGACACTGTGCTCGCAAATCTCACATTCCCTAATGGCACTTCAGAATTCCTTACTTTGCTAAACACCAGCACTTATTTTTATGAAATTAATTATATTCCTTTAGATGGCGGAGACTATATATTTACTATTCTTGTCAATGATACGTCCAATAACTTGAATGATACGCTCTCTGGACAATTTTATGTTACTAGTGTTGACACAACTCATCCTTCAGTAGAACTAGGCCAGTGCTCCCCAAATCCAAGCATTTTAGGGCAGAATATTATCTGCACTGCAACCGTGACTGATGATCTACAAATTGATTTAGTGTTAGTAAATGTTACCTCATTCACAGGAACTTCTTTTCAACCTTCTGTCACTAATGTGAGTGACGTGTATAGTTTTACGATGAATACTTCTTCCCTAGGAGCAGGAACAAGCACTTTCTTATGGACAGCCAATGATACCAGCAATAATATTAATGACACTACTTCAGGCACTTTTGATGTTCAACCCCCCAATGATCTTGATGGACCAGAAATATTCCCGGATGTTTGCAGTCCTGATCCAAGCCTTCGCGGAGAAGATGTTACTTGCAATGCGACGATTATTGATGATGTGCAGATAGATATAGTTTTAGCAAATATCACACTATCCAACGGCGTTATTGTAGAAGTTCCTGTGTTTAATGAAAGCAGTTTGTACTTTTTCACCTATAACGCATCACTTACTGGGACTATGTTTGTGCTTTGGACAGCCAATGATAGCAGCAATAATATTTCGCTGAATAATGAACAAAACTTTACTGTCAATCTCCCCGCAGACTTCACGCCTCCGACTATTACTATTGAAAGTTGCGCGCCTGATCCCAGTACTGTCAGTCAGGAAGTAGTTTGCAATGCAACAATCACAGATGATATACAACTTGCTACAGTTTTAGCGAATGTGACTCTGCCAGACAGCACAATCATAGCATTAAGCGTCAGCAACAGCAGCGATGTGTACACTTTTAGCTTTACTACTTCTCTAGCTGGAACTCATACTCTTTTATGGTATGCTAATGACACTTCTAGTAACGAAGTTTTTGACACCAATCAAAGTTTCATCGCACAGGCATCTAACCAAGGCTCTAGCGGAGGCAACTCTGGTTCTTCTAGCAATGGTGGAGATAATGGTCCGGGAGCTTTACGTAATGCTGCGCCAGGAACTCCAGTAATAGGAAACTCTCCACAACCGAAACAAGCACAGCCTTCAACACAACCATCACCAGTACAACGACAAGGCAGTAGTCCAACTGTTCAACAGCAATCAGCAACTTTTTCGAATGATTTAACAGGTGCAGCAGTAGGATCTAAAAGAGAGGGCACTCTTTGGAAAACTTTCCTCTACACACTGCTTATTTTAACTTTCTTTTTTGTCGCAGTAGTCTACACTCTTCGTGAACGACGAGCAGCAACGAAGCATTTATATAGCAACAGACAAACAAAAAAAATCATGGTGAAAAATCCAGAGGTGCTTGATAAACTACAAGGATACGTCAGCTCCGAAGTTCTACATAAACTCAAAAAAGGCGATCAATTACAGCAAAAACGCGTTGATCCTAAAGACAAAGAATTTGCTCATCAATTCCCTGAAACTGCTAAAGAGCTCCAAGAAAAGAAGTTCCAAGCGCATCCTAAGAAATTTAATTACGAACGCCTAGAACAAGTCAAACAGGACATCGCCAAAAATAATCGAACAGTTTCTGCCGTTGACATGAAAAAAATTTTCCCAGAAACCTTAGGGAAAGTGGCAAGACTCCAAGAAGATCGCTTCGTCTTATCATCACGATCACAGCAAACCAGACAAAAAATCGCAGAAGATGACTTCAGCAGCCATTATGTGGTAAAAAATCCTGAAAAATCAGCCCCTCCAGAGCCAAAACAGCCTCCTCAGACTAGTCGAAAGATTAATAAGAGTTCAAAAGATGATTTACTCAAAGGATTACAAGAGGTGTACAAGATTGAGTAAGGAAAGTAAGATCATAGGCGTCATTTCTATCAAAGGCGGTGTAGGGAAAACATCAGTCACTGCAAACATAGGCGCAGCTCTCGCTCAAGAGTTCAACAAAAACGTTGTTATTGTCGACGCTAATTTTTCTGCTCCCAATCTAGGCTTACATTTTGGGCTCACACAACCGACAGTTACGCTGCATGATGTGCTCACTAACAAAGTAGACATTGGCGACGCAATTCATGAATATACTAAGAACCTTCATTTAGTTCCTGGAAGCTTATTGAACGAAAAAATCAATCCTTATAACTTACGAGAAAAAGTCAAGAAGCTGAAAAGCTACTACGACATTGTCTTACTAGACTCTTCCCCTAATCTAAATGATGAATTACGCGCTGTGATGCTTGCAGCAGACCAATTGATAGTTGTTACCAACCCTGATTTTCCGACGTTAAGCACGACGATGCACGCTGTGAAAGTAGCCAGACAGAAACGAGTTCCCATCATGGGCATTGTCCTGAACAAAGTGAGAAACAAAAACTTTGAATTGAGCGTTGAAGAAATTGAAGAAAGCTGCGGCGTTCCAGTTATTGGCGTTCTGCCTGAGAATATTACCATGTTGGAATCTGTCGCTGAAACAACTCCTGCTACACTGTATAAACCAAATACTGCTGTTGCTATAGAGTTCAAGAAAATTGCTGGTGCTTTAATTGATGAACGCTATGATGATCCTCGCTTTTCCACAAAATTAAAGAATATGTTCAGTTCAGATCCCAAGAAAGAAGAAGTCAACAGAGATATGCTTCGCAAAGGTGTTTTGTACTAATTACACACTTTCTGGTGTATTAAATTCATCAAAATAATCTTTTTCTGATTTATGTAAAAATGCACGCATTTGCATGATTATGAATGCTATTGGAACCCCATTATTTAAAATCCTAGCCTTTTGAGGCAACATATAAGAATCTTCTTTTATCTCAATAATAAATCCGAACAATTTGCTATTGTTGTTTTCTTGTTCCCTGTTTTTTTCCTTTTATTAATTCCAATAATTCAAGAACTTCAGAGGGATCATCAGTATATCCTACTTTTTGTTTAGGAAAATTTCTTCTTGTAAATTCTTCCCAAGTCATTGGTCCTGTTTTTTTCTTCTCTGCCATATTACTCCTGTAGATACTTATTCTCTATATAGTTTTCTTAGAAATTTCCGGAAATCTTCCGATTATTTTTTTTTCAATTTTCTCGAGAATGTAAATATATCTGTTAATTTTGTCTTTTTTATCAATATAAGGAATAGGACTTCTAATACTAGAAAGGATCGGTGAGAACTTGAATCCTGATCGCACAATAATCGTAGGCATGTCTAACGAAACAATATCTCCGCTTCTTGTCTTTAACTCTGGGAAAATAATAACTACTTTGCCCGTGACCTTTTTCGCTAGCTCCATCAAAGTACCTCTGTACAATATCCTTAATTCTTCAGCTATCTTCTCTGCCTCCTGCACTGTTGGCAGACCATGATGAAATGGACATAGATATGGCTCTGTAACTACAGCTTCAATCACTTTGAACTTTCTCAGATCTGTAGCGTCACCTTCGAATACCTGCCATCTTCCCTTCACATCAGAACGTCTCTGCTCCAACCATTCCAAATTCTTTCTTGCTGCTTTTGATTCTCTATCTACACCCCACATGAGATATCCCATCAACAAACCTTCTTGTAAAATAGTTCCTGTGCCACAGAAAGGATCAAAGATTTCCCTCTGCGCTTCAGACAAGTTAATGAGTATTTTTGCCAGACGGATAGAAATAACCTTGAGAGGATCATAGACTGGGCGAGTCGCGTCTCGCAGTTTGTACTCTTTTGGATTGGAGACTGCTGTAGTTGTGTAGAGAGTGTCTCTATACGCTATAAATTCGAAGTCTAAATGCTGTGCCTTGGATGGATCAATTTTTCTTGTCTTTCCGTGACGCCTCGTTCCTTTCAATTCTTCCTGCGCCAACAGCTGCTTCACTTTTTTGTCTATTTGCAAAGGATCTGCCTTGATATAATTGACTGCATAAATCACTTTGTTCTTTGTACCTTTGTAATACAATGTTTCAGGCTGCGGACGTGCAATCTTGACAGTACCTCCTAATTCTTTGATAGCAATATGCTCATCAAATCCTTGCAGATCGAAAAGAGCTACTTCTTCATTGGAGTCCATCATAGTGTATCGAATCTTCTTTCTTTTACAATACGCTAGGATTTCCAAGAGACTTAAGTCTGGATTACGGCCCAGGACGAAGAGATACTGTGTCATATTTAGATGTGTTTTAAAGGCTATAAAAAGGTTGTTTTATTGTTCGGTTTCAGTAATGACATAGGTTTTTAATAGGAGTTTGTTTACTATGAGTATGTTAGACCTTTACTTTATCCGACATGCTGAAAGCCAAAGAAATTTAGAACCCCATCTTATCGGTGGAAGATCTTTTGATTCTTTATTATCTTCCCTTGGGAAAGAACAAGCCTCTTTACTAGGAAAGCGTCTTGCTTCACAAGGAGTCTTTTTCCAGCATGTATCTTCTTCAACTGCTGTTAGATGTAGAGAAACTGCAGTTGTTGCTGGCCAAGACTTAGGTTTTTCTCTTCAAGATATCGTCTTCTCAGATCAATTACTCGAGCTTGATCAAGGACAATGGGAAGGACAGCCACGAATGCAAATCTATACTCCTAAAACTTTGGCTCAAATTAACTCTAATAACTGGGAATTTACCCCACCTAGAGGAGAATCACAAAAAACTGTTGAAGAAAGGATGTTGGCATTCATCCAAACAAATATATTACCTCTTTATCGTGAAGGTATACCTTTAACTTGTGGTATTTTTAGTCATGGTGTAGCAATTAAATGTTTACTGAGAGGTATTATGGGCTTTACTCCAAGAATCACTTATAAAATTCTTTTAGATAATACTTCTATTACTCGATTACAATATGATGGACGTGGATGGCATCTTTTGAGTGTTAATGATACTGCACATCTCTTTGGAAAACCTACAGAGAATACATGAAAATGAAACCTCATGAGCTTCGAACAGTTTAAAATTAAAACATATGATCTCTGGGATTTGTTTCTACATGAACAACAGTTTCCCTACCTTGGAAGATGTTATGCTTGGGCAAGGAGAGAAGATGCGCAGAAAGTTACAGATATGTCTCCTCGAGAAACTAGTGAGTTGTTTGAAAAGGTAATTCCTGCTTGGAATACTGCTATTGAAAAATTATTTCAGCATGATTGGCCAAATGTTAGCTGTCTAGGAAATACCAGTCCTCATCTTCATTGGCACCTTATTCCTCGTTACCATAGCCCTCGTGTTTTTAGAAATATTTCATTTGTAGATCCAAATCCGACAGGCAATTATGCACCTTATCCAAAACAAGAGCTAGACGTGGAGATTCTTCAAGAAATAAAAGGGATGATTGGAAAAGAACTTTCTGTATTTGTTTAGCTACCTCAATCAGAGGCTTATTTGGTCTTCTTTCCGCTAAAAAATTTTAAGAAAGTGTAAAATGGAAACTAAAACGGGCTCCGTTTCAAAATGAGCTAAACAAATACAACTTTCTTAATTCTTCATAAAAACCTTTTTAAAGTCCCTCTAGCCCTCTGGTGGTATGAAACCTGAAGATCTCATGATTAAGGATCGCAAGAAGAAACTAGATGCTTTACGCAAAGAAGGCGTGAATCCTTATCCTTATCATTTTGAACATAAAGACCATGCCGTTGACCTTCTAAAAAAATTTGAGTATTTAGGCAATCATGAAGAAACACAACATGAAGTCTCTCTTGCTGGTCGTTTGATGACTCACAGAGTTATGGGAAAAGCAGGCTTCGCGCATCTGCAAGATCAAACTGGCAGAATTCAAATTTATGTCCGTGAAGACGTTTTAGGAGAAAAGAATTACAAACATTTTGCAACCACAGACTTGGGAGACATTGTCGGTGTCAAGGGAACGATTTTCAGAACGAAGATGGGGGAAATTACTATCAAAGCCAAGATGTTTGAATTGTTGGCTAAATGTCTTAGACCTTTACCAGAGAAGTGGCATGGACTCAAAGATATGGAGCAAAGATATAGATATAGATATTTAGATCTTATCTCCAATCCTGAAGTCAAAGAGATTTTCTTCAAACGTAGCAAGATCTTGAACACTGTCAGATCTGTTCTCGACAGACAAGGATTTTTAGAAGTAGACACGCCAGTCCTGCAACCCTTATATGGCGGAGCGAATGCACGTCCATTCAAGACTTTTTTGCATGACTTAAAGATGGATGTCTATATGCGCGTATCTGATGAACTTTACTTGAAGCGCTTAGTTGTTGGTGGATTTGAGAAAGTGTATGAATTAGGTAGAGACTTTAGAAATGAAAGCATTGATAGAACTCATAATCCTGAATTTACGATGATGGAATGCTATTGGGCATTTGCTGACTATCATGATGTTATGGAACTAACACAAGAGATATTTACTACAGTAGCGAAAGAAGTGCTTGGTAAATCAACGTTTGACTATCAAGGACACCAAATAAACATGAAATCTCCTTGGGAACGACTGACTATGAAAGAAGCACTAAAAAAACATGCAAGCATAGAGTTTGACAAGCTTAAGGATGGCGATCTCAAGAAACTTGCCAAGCAACACAAGCTAGATATTGATGATAAATCAAGTAATGGAGTTGTTATGGCTGCCTTGTTTGACGAATTAGTAGAAGAGCACCTCATCCAGCCAACGTTCATCACCGATTATCCTTGTGAGACTACACCTCTTTGCAAACCAAAACGTGACGGTCCTGAAGAGATTATTGAGCGCTTTGAGCTATTTATTGCAGGCATGGAATTTGCCAATGCGTATTCAGAATTGAATGATCCTATACTCCAGAAAAAATTCTTTGAGATGCAAAAGAAGAACATCAAGAAAGACGAACAACATCCAGTAGATATGGACTACCTCAAGGCTATGGAATATGGCATGCCTCCTATGGGTGGATTAGGCATTGGAATGGATAGAATGATCATGCTTTTCACGAATTCTGCTTCTATTCGAGACGTTATTTTGTTTCCATTTATGAAAGTTGAAGAAAATCAATAATTTTGTCACTTAATTACTCTTTATTGGTCTGACAACCACTTCCAAACCGGTTTTACTACTATCTTTTTCCCATCAACCACAAAACTATCTTCTTGATCATAAGTTAGAATAATCCCTTTATCCAGATTGAATTCCTTTAAAGCAAGCATTAAACCATTTATTTCCCTTTCTTTTGTTTCTTCATTGAAATCAAAGCAAACCTGAAACGCTTGTATTATCTTTTCCTTCTCTTTAACTACGAACTCACATTCATTTTTTTCCCGAACATAAAAGATGTCTTTATATTTTCTTCTTAATGCCAAAAAAACAACATTCTCAAGCATTTTTCCCTTGTCTTTTGAAAAAGAGGAGGAATTATTATAGGAAAATCCATTGTCTATAGAATACACTTTTTTAGGACTAACTTGTTGTTTTTTGTAGGAATAGCTAAATCTTGGAACTGTGAAAATTAAATAGGCGTTCTCCAAATAAAAAATATAATCAATGACGCTTTGCACTGACTTTATATCGAATGTATTTTTTAGAGCATTGTATGAAAACTCTTTTCCGACGTTGCTTATCAAATAAATGGCAATTCTATTCAATATAATGGTGTTTTTTATACCAAATCTTACAGCAATGTCCTTCATTACAACATCAGATAACAGCTCATGAAGAATGGAAGGATTTTCTTTTTTAAGATATTCTGGAAAGCCTCCTTTAGTCAAATAACTTTCAAAAGAGACAATTGATGGCTCTTCTTTACGCATATCTAAAAATTCTTTAAATGAAAATGGAAACATCTCTATTTGCAGATGCCTTCCTGTTAACTTTACGCCTAGCTCTCTGCTTAAAAGAGAAGCATTAGATCCTGTGACTACCAGTTTTTCTTTTTTATCAACCAGATATCTTATAAATTTTTCCCATTTCTCTACATTCTGTATCTCATCAAAAAAATAAACACCCTTACCTCCATACAGCTCGTTCATTATTGATTCTATTTTATTAAAATCTGCAAGCTCGAATTCATTTAACCGAGGATCTTCTAGATTCAGATAGTATCCTTTTTTTTGTTTTTTTAAAAGCTGATTAAGGAATGTACTTTTTCCACATCTTCTTATTCCTGTAATAATTATTACAAAAGAGTCTTCTATAACTATTTCTTTTTCTCTTAGAGTTCCTAGATCTAATTGCGATAACGCTTGTCTTTGTGATAGAATGACTTCCTTGAATGTTTCTCTAGTTATCATTACTTTATACTATAAAATCTGCTATTTAAATGTTTCTATTGACAATATAAACTATTTTCTATTTATAATAGAAGCTATTCTTCACAAAACATCACTCTTTTCATGCCTAAATATTTTAAGCGAAACTCTCGTAAAACAGCTCGAAAGTGCCTTTTTCTGCCATTTTAGGAGAAAGCTTTATATACTAGTATCTCGTCAAAACCTTGAAAATAAGCACTACAGGCTCTGTGGTGTGGTTTTTCA
>DATDXZ010000015.1:0-9623 GCA_035289145.1 Candidatus Nanoarchaeia archaeon | reverse complement strand
CCCGTGCACTTTTACTTCCTTTTTTCACAAAATTTTCTAGATAGCTCTTTTCTTTCTTTCTTAGTTTGATATTTTTCATAACTAATAAAAATAATCACTAATATATAAATATTTCAGAATTAAGTTGTCAAGATACTAGTTACGTCAAGTGGGGCTCTTTGCGAGTCATGAATCGTAGAAACATAATTTCCAATATCTGCTAATTTTTTTCTGCGCGAAGCCTGTGACTGTATAATTTGTAATTGCAGCTCCTAAACTCATACCAGCAATAAAACTATAAATTCGACCAACAGTAGTCTCGCTATAAAATCTTTTTTAAACGAAATATTTAAATAGTATACATTTAACCGTATACACATGAAAGATATATTTGAAACAACTATGATCTGTGAAGATTGTAGTCAAAAGACGGACAAAGTCATCACCAATAAAGAAGGATTCCAGATACGCGCTTGGAGCTGCAAAGACTGCCAGAAGCTTTGGCCACATCCATTAGATCAGCAGGAGTATGAAAGCTTTAAACTATTGCAGAATAAAGAATTCAAAGTCAAACTTCGTCTAGTTGGTAATTCATATACCGTATCTATTCCCAGAGAGATTATTGATTTTGAGGAAGAAATGCAAAGAGAAATGGATGACATGATTCGTATGACTTTAGAAGGCCCGGAAAAGTTAAGCCTCTTCTTCTCAGGAAAATTAAAAAGGTTTATGAAGGATGGTTTTTCGAGGTAAATCTATGGCACAGCAAGAAATTTCACTCAAAGTGCAGGAAGCTTTGCAGGAAGAAGCATACAAAGGTATCGTTCGTATAGATGCGCAAACCATGCGTCAGATTGATGTGCGTGCAGGTGATATCATTGAAATTGAAGGTGGTCGTAAGACTGTTGGTATTGTCGATCGTTCCTATCCTTCTGATATTGGTCAAAATATCATTCGTATGGACGGTATCCTCCGTCGTAATGCAAAAACTGGTATTGGTGAAAATGTCAAGATCAGAAAAGTAGAAGTCAAGGAAGCAAAGTCCATTACTATTGCTCCAGCGCAGCAAGGTGTCATGATCCAGGCGAATAATGAACTGTTCAAGCAAGGACTCATGGGCCGAGCAGTCGTCAAAGGAGATATTATTTCTCTCGGTGGAGCAAGACGTCGACGTCGAACATTATCAGGATCAAACTTCGATGATATCTTCAACGTCTTTGAAGAAGGATTTATGGGCAACTTTGGTTTCGGCAGTTTGAAATTTATTGTCGCAGAGACAAATCCAAAAGGCGCAGCAATCATCACAGAAAATACTGAAGTCAAAGTCTCCTCAAAGGCAGTCCAAGTCACAGAAGAACGCGTCCCAGATGTCACCTATGAAGATATTGGTGGTCTCGAAGAGGAAATTAAAAAATTGCGAGAAATGGTCGAGCTTCCTATCAAGAATCCAGAGATTTTTGAGCGATTAGGTGTAGAACCTCCAAAAGGAGTGTTACTCTATGGTCCTCCAGGCACAGGTAAAACACTTTTGGCTAAAGCAGTCGCGAATGAATCCGAAGCTAACTTTTTACTAGTGAATGGTCCGGAATTAACTTGTGTCGGCGGAGATACTGACGTCTTAACCAATCCAGAAGGTCGTGTCAAGATTAAAGACTTGTTTGAAGAGGCAAAAAAGAATGGAGAAGTGTATGTCAAGGATGAGATTAAAGAGATTATCATTCCCAAGCAGCCAATAAAATTATTCTCAGTAGATGGCAATCTTAAAGTTATGAAAAATGAAGTTAAAGCGCTCACAAGATTAAACGCTCCATCATATTATATCATAAAGACAAAAAAGAAAGGAGATCTGACAACATCAAAAAACCATCCTCTGGCAACATTAGATGCGGAAGGCAATCTAGTCTGGAAACGTGCGGAAGAGTTGCATGAAGGAGAATATATTGCCATTGCAAGCCATATTCCAAGTAATCAAAAGAATCCAACAATAGCATGGTGGAAATATCTCGATCCACAATATACATTTGTCAAAATAAACAATAAAGAATATCGTCTTGGAGAAATAACAGAAAACAAGATAAAAACAATAGAAGGTATAAAATTCTCTTCCCTAAAATCCAATGATGAACGTGCAAAATATATTAAGCCTTTATTTGAAATAACGCCTCTCTTTGGAGAATTCTTGGGAGCAATGTATAGTGAAGGCTATATAGGTGTTGATGAAGTCTCAATAAGTGGTGATGATCTATTCTTGCAAGAAAAATATGTGAATTATTTCAAACAATTATTTGGATTTGATGACGAGCGAATCACCCTGAAAAAAGCACCCCATGGTAAGGTCATAGTTTATTCTACTATATTGGCAGAGCTATTAACTAAAGGATTCGGCTTACCACGGCATAAAAAACCACAAGATGAACCATTAACTTCATGGTTATTCCAATGTAATGAAGAAACCATCGCAGCGTTTGTCCGAAGCTATTTCAATGGTGATGGCAATGAAGGTTGGAAAAAAGAAAACTACCCAACTCCAGTTATATATTCAGCAAGCAAAGAATTCATGTTAGATATGCAAATTTTACTGTTGCAATTAGGAATAGTCTCGAAAGTTGTAAAGACAGTTACAGGAATGGGAAATACACTCTATGCTGTTGAAGTCCTAGATACAGAAGGTCGTGAACTATTTGCAAAGCTTATAGTAAAAGATTACAGAAAAGACCTCTTTGATAAATGGTTTGCTACAAGAGTAAGAGAAGGTTCTTCAGAAGTTATTCCAAAAATAGCGCCTCTGTTAAAAAAAATAAAAAAAGCTTTGGGGTTGACTTATAATAAAGAGATTCATGAGGCAAAATTCGAGCCAGCGATTTCAGGTAGATTCCCATTGACTTATAGAAACGCAAAAAAATTAGTAAACATATTCAAAAAGCATACAACAAAAAATAAAGAAGTTATAGCAGACATTAAAAAAGTAGAGAAGATAGTGAATGCTGATATCAAGTGGGATAAAATTATAGAAATTAAAAAGCGGAATGAGCCAACAGTATTGTATGACTTGACTATGAAAGGTCCTGCAAACTACTTGGGAGGATCTCCTTTGTTTTTAATGCATAATTCAAAATTCTATGGTGAAACAGAAAAAAGAATTCGTGACTTGTTTGAAGAGGCAGAAAAAAATGCTCCATCTATTATTTTCATTGATGAGATCGATGCCCTAGCTCCTAAACGTGATGAAACTTATGGTGAGGTTGAGAGAAGAATGGTCTCACAACTTTTATGCTTGGATCCTAAGACTCCTGTTTATCTAAAACATGGGATAAAAACAATACAAGAACTCTTCGAAAGCAGTGAAGGAGAAACATTCAAAGATGAGTATGACGTTGAACATAAATTGCCTCAGAAAGAAGTTGAGGTGCAAGCCTTTACGCCCGAGGGTAGAATAAAAAATACTAAAATAATTGCGTTGTCAAAGACACAAGTCCCAAGAGCGTTTACTATAAGTTTAGAGAATGGAGCGTCAATTACAAGTTCAGCGATAACAAAGTTTTTATCAATTAATAACGAAGGAGTGGAATGGAAGCAAGTAGATAAAATAGTGCCAGAAGATTATGTCTTTGTTCCAAGAAAATTGATGTTCCATGATCATATTCAAAAGATAGATCTCGCTAAATTAAAGGAAAAGGATAAATGGGTAGTAGAGCTTAAAGAAGGCATAATAAAGAAACTATTCAAGAGAAATCATATTCTTCTACAAGAATTAGAATGTTTAGAGCAGAAAAAAATGCTTCCTGAAACTTCCATGAGGAATAAAATTATAAATTGCTTGTTTAATAAAGAGATGACTAAAGAACAAATTGAGAAAAAATTCCAAATTACTAGAAAAGCGTTAAATAATTACCTTAAACCGCTTATAAAAAAGCAAATAGTTAAACACACAGAAGAAAAATTAAGTATACAGATACAGCTCGTTGATCTAGATAAAGAAATAGAAGGACTTGCAAGAAAGGAAAATAGAAAAGTATATCCTTTGAAGAAAAATTATTTTATTAGTAAACCAGAAGTCTTAGATGAAGATTTGGCGAAGTTAATTGGGTTAGTTATTGCGGATGGTCATATAGGCCCTTATAGAGTTAATCTTTCTGGAGAAACAAGTAGTATTGGAAGAGAGATTTATAACAGAAAATTTAATAAAAATAGAAAATTAGCTTTCCAGAAGATAGACAGACTTGAAATGTACTCACGATCATTTTCAAAGCTTCTCGAGGAATATTTTGATCTTAGCGTCGGAAAGAAAGCTTACACAGTAAAAGTTCCTGAGCAATTCTACAATTCACCAAATTCTGTAAAAGCGGCGTTTTTAGCAGGCATATTGGAAGGCGATGAAAGTCCTTCAGACACCATAAGGTTCAATACAATGAGTTATGATCTCGCTATAGGAATAGCAAGACTGTTGACCAGTTTAGGGGTTCTTTCAAGAATCAAGAAATATAACACTTATGTCGTTCAAATTGCCGGTGGTTATGAAAGTTTTGAAAAGTTATTAGAACATCTCTTGCCTTATCTTCAATTAGAAAGAAAAAGAAAAAAATTGCTTGCGTTTTTGGACAGAATTAAGAAAGTATCTAGACTTGTTTATCCTATTAAAGAAGGATTAAAGAGAGTAAGAGATGGGAATGGCGTAGTGCTTGATGATAATATGTATCGCTATCTTTCTCCAAATCTTTCCTACAATATTAATGGAAATGTCCTTGGATATTTCGTACAAAAATTAGGACATTTAGAAAATCAATTTGTACAGGAAATAAAGCAGATATATCTCTCAGATGCTGTTCCATGTAAAGTAGTAAGTGTTGAGCAAGGAGAAGGAGGTGTTATGTATGATCTTACGACAGAATACTCAAATTTTATTGCGGGAAATATTCCTGTCGTTCTGCATAATACAGTCATGGACGGATTAAAGAGTCGTGGCCGTGTTGTTGTCATCGGTGCCACAAACAGACCAAATTCTATTGATCCTGCATTGCGTCGCCCAGGTCGCTTTGATAGAGAGATTTCCATCGGTGTGCCAAACAAGGCTGGTAGGTTAAATGTGCTCAAGATTCACACGAGAAATATGCCCATTGAAGGACCTTTAGATAAAGAAATAATGACAAAAGAGTTATTAAATGAGTTAGATTCATATTTTAAGGAAAATAAAGTAGAAAAAGAAAAAACTGAGCAGCAGTTAAATGATTTAAAATTGAAAAAAACAGGAGAAAAGTCTCTATTAGATAAGTTAACGAATGTTATTACTGGACTAAGTTTAAAAATAGAAAAATTAGAAGGTTATCATGAATTGTTTATAAAAAAAGATAAGTTAAATGAATTTGTTATAGAACTTTCACAAATTGAAAGAAATAAAGAAAAACTAGAGGACGGAGAGGTAAGAGATATTCTCTTAGAAAAGAAAAAGACAAAACTTTCTGAAAACTATGAATCCATTATAAAAGATTTAAAGGAATTCAAAATTATAAATTCCAATTTCTTTAATAAAATAAGAGATAAGAGCGCAAAGAAGGAACTTGAAAGGTTAGCAGAAATTACCCATGGTTTTGTCGGTGCAGATTTGCAAGCACTGTGTAAAGAAGCGGCAATGAATGTTATCCGTCGAGTACTGCCAGATCTAAAAGGAGAGAGTGAAAAGATTCCTGCTGAAATTTTGGCTAAATTAGTAATCACTTCAGAAGATTTTAGAGCAGCATTAAAGATTGTTCGTCCATCTGCATTGCGTGAAGTCTTAGTAGAGCGTCCAACAACAACTTGGGACGATGTAGGTGGTTTACAGGAACTAAAGCAACAGTTGAAGGAAGCTGTTGAATGGCCTCTTAAAAATCCAAAGATGTTCTCTCGTCTAGGCATCAAGCCTCCTCGTGGTATCCTTATCTATGGTCCTCCAGGTACGGGAAAAACAATGTTAGCTAAAGCAGTCGCGCATGAGTCTGAAGCTAACTTTATTTCGGTCAAAGGCCCAGAAGTTTTAAATAAATATGTAGGAGAATCAGAAAAGTCTGTTCGTAAGATTTTCGAGAAAGCACGACAGACAGCTCCAACCATTATTTTCTTCGATGAGATTGATGCAGTTGCTCCGCGAAGAGGTACAGACACAGGCTCAAACGTCACAGAAAGAATTGTCAACACTATGCTTGTAGAGATGGATGGTTTAGAAGAATTGGCAGACGTTGTAGTCATCGCAGCAACAAACCGTCCGGATTTAGTAGATCCTAGTTTATTGCGTCCAGGTCGTTTTGATCGCGTGATTGCAGCTCCAATGCCTAACAAAGAATCGCGTCTAGCTATTTTGAAGGTGCATATAGGAAAAATGCCATTAACCAAAGATGTTGATGTTGATAAACTAGCGGAAAAAACTGAAGGATATTCTGGTGCAGATATTTATGGTTTAGTTAGAGAAGCAGCAATGCATGCGTTGCGTAAGAATGCAGAGACTAATGAAGTAACTGCTATAGATTTCGAGGAAGCGCTCAAGAAAATTACTCCATCATTGAAAGAGGAAGATCTCAAGAAATACAAAGATGTGGAAGAGAAATACTTGAGAAAAGCGAAGATTGCTTCAGTTGTCGCGCAAAGACCCAGTTATTTAGGTTAATTTTTATTTATCGCGTTAACACGCCAGTGCCAACCATTATTGTATGTTCTTCTTGCGTCACCATACCGCCACTGCGTTCAGGAAGCTGGCCGTATTGCATAATCACGCCTTCTTTTTCTAAATAATTCAATAAGAATTGATAATTAGGAATATGTTTGACCCATCGCACAGTAAAAGGCAGTGTCTTCCATTCTTTCATAATATGTTGGATCATCTTTCGAGCTCCATCAAGACGTACAGGTTTTTGATTGACAAGAGCATAAATACCAGAAGGTTTTCCATCCTTGATCATGCCTTCGCCATCGGTCACGAAAGGTTCAATGGCAATTCTTTGTCCAACAACTAATTTAGTAGGATCTTTATTGTCATAATTAGGAATCGTTGGCTTTGTGTGTACTTCATAGTCACCAACACCATGACCACATAAGTTTTTGATAGGATTATAGCCATAAGATTTAATTGCTTGTTCTATAGCGGCGCCAATTTGACCAGCAGTCACTCCTGGTTTGACAACAGCTATTGCAGATTCAATCGCAGCATGCACAGCTTCTCTCATCTTTTTATACTTCTCAGTGCCGCCAACTTCAATAGTGACAGCAGTATCAGTCACGTGACCATCAATATGAGTCCCTAAATCGAGCTTGACTAAATCGCCTTTTTGCAAGAGAATAGGATCATCAACAAAAGGACAGTAATGAGCAGCCATAGTATTAATGGAGATATCAACAGGAAATGCTGGTTTTCCGCCTAATTCCATAATCTTCTTCTCGACTTTGTCAGCGATATCAATAATCTTGGCGCCAGGAATACATAGTGTTTTGCCATATTCTCGAGCTTCTGCAGAAATCTTGCCTGATTTAATCCAAGGGTCCATAAGCCTTAAAAACCAGATCAGGGTTTAAATAGATAACCAATACATTTATATATAATTAACTACTTATAAGTAACAATAAATAACCATGAAAAAATTAGCAAGAACAGCAGTAGCAGTTATTTTGGTAGGTGTTGGTGTAGGCACTATTTTTTCTAGAAAACCAGCTCTGGAAGATATTATATTTTCTACTCAAAATACAACTCAAAATTTGCAAGTTCAACCGCGTCAAACTATTGATGAACATGTCATTCAGGCAGTTATTCAAATTGAATCTAATGGCAATCCTAATGCGCAGCGATACGAAGCACACATCGACGATACCAGCTACGGATTGATGCAGATATTGACAGGCACAGCAAGAGAGTTAGAAAGAACATTCTCAGATCTACCTCGTTTAGGAGATGCTTCTGAAGATGTGCGACAAAGTTTATTAAATCCAGAGATTAATCAAACATATGGAATAAGACTATTAGAAGCTGGATTTAATCAATATGACGATGTTAGACTTGCAGTTGCAGCATACAACGCAGGACCACTTACTCCAAGAAATGCGCGAGTGCAGCAGCAACTAAATGAACTTATAGGTGCTTCTTTAACATTAGATGGTAACCTTGGTCCGCAGTCAAGAGAGGCAATCAGCACGTTTCAAAGAGAGTATACTGTACAACATCCACAAGATCCTCTTGCAATAGACGGTCGATTAGGTCCACAAACATACAAGAGAATTCAAAGTATTTGGCAAGAGCGAAATCCTGGAAGAGAGAATCAGACAGGTATAATTCCCAACAATCGATATACTCCCAACCATATCAGAAAATTTGATCAAGCATTAAAATCCCTTGTGCATAATTTAGCTCGTTAGCTAAACGCAGCCAATTCTGTATTCCTGGTAATTAATTGCTGTGTAGGTTGGAATACAAACGCAGTTTTAGCATCAAAGTAACCACATCTAAAATGATCTAATGGTAATTGTGTCCTTCTGCTGAGCATCAGTGCATAGAAATAAACTTGTGTTGCAGCAAATTTCTCTTTATGAGCATTAGGCTTATAGTCCCAGATACAAACTTTGTCTCCTTCAACGCGCAGCACATCAATATGTCCAGTCAGAGGCTGTGTGCTTTCCATGATTCTTTTGTAGCTTTCCAGTTCTTCTTTCTCCAGCCACAAGGGAACTTCCATGGCAACAGTGTTCTGGTCATGTTCCAGCATGTACATCTGCACTTGCGAATGAGCATCTTTGAATCGGTCTTTGTTTAATTCCAGTCCAAGTCGTGCCAGCATAGAAACTTCATGGCCTTGCACTTGCAAAGGATCGCAGGGAAGCTTGAATTTCAGCATGCTGCTTCTTGGTCCGTTGTGAAAATACTCGTCTGGTCGTTCATGAAAGACTTGCTGCAGAAAGTTCTTAACAGACAAAAAACCATTAGAAACGCACAATCCATTCAGTTTTGGCTCATGCACTCTATAGCAGTAAAAGCCTCCGCTATGGTTCATCGTTGTTGCATGAATCACTCTTTTTGCCTCAGAAGAATGGACAATAAAACTTATTTATAAAGATTGAGGGAGTCAAGAAGTATATTTATATAACCTTAGTAAGTAACAGAGATATGGGTGTTAATTTACGCGAGATCATTCCAAGAAAGGAAATTAAATTTGAGGCTTTGGAAGGCAAGAAAATAGCTATAGACTTCTCTAACAATGCTTACCAGTTTTTATCGTCCATTAGACAGCCAGATGGTACGCCCTTGATGGATTCCAAAGGAAGAATAACCAGTCATTTGATGGGTATTTGGACTCGTTTCACAAATTTGATGCAGAGAAATATCCAATTAGCTATTGTGCTTGATGGTAAAGCTCCGATCTTGAAGATCAAAGAACAAGAGCAGCGTGCTCACAGAAAAGAACTAGCTGAGGAAAAATTAAAGCAGGCGCAAGAAGATGAAGACATAACATCCATGGCGAAGTATGCGAAGCAAACAACTCGGTTGAGCAGGGAAATGGTCGCAGAAGCGCAAGAGCTCATGGAAGCTATGGGTCTCCCAGTAATCCAGGCACCTTCTGAATCAGACGCGCAAATTGCATATATGTGCCAGCAAGGAGACGTCTATGCGGCGGCAACATCAGATGCGGATG
>DATDXZ010000014.1:0-20268 GCA_035289145.1 Candidatus Nanoarchaeia archaeon | reverse complement strand
TAACACGAGAAGTTAAAGCGTGGACAAAAAGAAGAAACAGACAAAGGAAGAAGATTAATTGGTCATTCACAAAACAGAAAGCTGATAAAAAATTAGGGAAATATTATGTTTCATAATTAATGTGTCGAGGTACTAGGCTATGATATTATCTATGAGTATCTGCAAGGCTGGCTGGCATACGCAAAACAGGCAAATACACACAAACTCAGAAAGAAATTATTAGCAGTCATCGAACAAGAATTTCCAAGTGAAATAGCAGCTCTAGAAATCAATAAGCTGTTAAAAATGCATCAGGCAAATAAAGTCATAAACAAGAGGTAAAGCCTTTCATGCGGGAATTCGATGAATTATACCAGAAAATCCACAAGTTTTATAAAGCCTCCTCGCCGGAGTTTTTCTTACCCTTACGAGGGGCACAAGTGGACGCAAATCCACTAATAACCAAACACAACCAGAGGAGATGGAAGGCAGCCGTAAGGCGGGCTGAACATGCTGGTGTGTGAAGAGAGCAGCCGCTGATTCTTAAAGGCGAAATGCATCATATGTCTATAGATGCGCTGTTTCAACCTCTAATAGGGAAACAAACAAAGGAAACACAAGAAGAATGGCAGGAGCAAATAGACTGTTTTGGCCGCGTCACGGTTCAATGCAGTTCTGGCACAGATCACGTGCCAAGAGACAGCACCCCAGAATAAGAACCTGGGTTGAAGTAGATGCTTCTAAAGTCGTTGGCTTCATGGGTTATAAAGTTGGCATGACCCATGTCATCATTCGCGATAACAATCCTAAATCTTTAACAAAAGGACAGAACGTTGCATTGTCCGTCACAGTTGTTGAATGTCCTTCTCTAAAACCTATTGCTCTGCGTTTTTACTCTGTTTCTGTTGATGGTCTCAAGCTCGTTTCTGAAATTTTTTCTGATAAACTCGATAAAGCTTTCAAAAAACCTAACACACAAGGCAAGGAGATTGCTGATTTCGCTGACTTGCGTTTAGTTGTTCACACACAACCAAAGACGACAGACTTCGGTAAGAAAAGACCTGATGTCTTCGAGCTTCCTATGAATGGAAAAACCAATGAAGAAAAGCTCAAGCTTGGTAAAGAATTATTGAACAAAGAAATCAAGATCCAAGACGTTTTCAAAGAAGGCCAGTATGTGGATGTCCATGGAGTAACCAAAGGAAAAGGATATCAAGGTACAGTCAAGCGTTTCGGTGTCAAAATCAGACAACATAAATCTGAAAAGACAAAACGTGGTGTAGGTACTCTCGGTTCCTGGCGTCCAAGAAAAGTTTCTTGGCGTGTTGCTCAGGCAGGTAAGATGGGATATCACACCAGAACAGAATTTAACAAATGGCTCATCAAGATGGTTGTTGATCCTAAGGCTGTCAATCCAAAAGGTGGCTTCCTCCATTATGGCATGGTTAAAAACGACGTTCTTCTCATCAAAGGTTCTATTCCAGGTCCAGCAAAGCGTGCGATTATAATCACAGAAGCTGCTCGTCCAACAAGAAGAAAATTAGAAGTTGCTGAATTAAAATTCATCAGCACAGCGAGCAAGCAATGAAAGCTGATGTATTCTCTCTTGAAGGTGCAAAGACAAAAATTATAGACATGCCAGCACAATTCGCTGAAGAAGTCAGGCCAGATCTTATTCGTCGAGCATTCCTAGCATACATGAGTCACAAGCGCCAAGTCTATGGTGCATTCCCTGAAGCAGGTAAAAGGCAAGTAGTCAACATTCCAAAGCGCAGACGTGCTCTCAAGACATCATATGGCCATGGTATTGCTCGTACACCAAGAAAAATCATTTGGCACAGAGGTCGCCAATTCGGTTGGCTTGGCGCATTTTCTCCAAACACGCCTGGTGGTCGTCGTGCTCATCCGCCGAAGCCATGGGAAATATATGATCTCAAGATTAATATGAAAGAAAGAAGAAAAGCGATTCGTTCAGCATTGGCAGCAACTTTAGACCAGGAAACAGTCAAGGAGCGAGGCCACGATTTCAAACATTTAGTTCCTATTATTGATGCAAGGATTGAAACCTTGCAAAAAGCAAAAGATGTGCTCAAGGTATTGCACTCCTTAAAACTCGAAGAAGAATTGATGCGTGTTGCAGAACGCAAAGTGCGCGCAGGCAGAGGTAAAATCAGGGGTCGTAAATACAAGACGAAGACAGGTCCATTAATTGTTGTTGCTGGCAGTTGCCCGTTGCAGACAGCGGCGGCAAACATTCCAGGAGTTGATATTTGCGAAGTGAACAAACTTAATATTAACATGCTAGCTCCCGGCGGCAATGCAGGAAGGTTCACAATCTTTTCAGAAGAAGCTATTGAAAAAATAAAGAGCGAAGAGCTCTTCATGAACATTCGCGCAGTAGTCCAAAGAGAAACCACAAAGAAAGAGACTCCAAAAGAAAAAAAAGTGGAGAAGAAGGCTAGGCAATGAGCGTCATCAAACATTTGTTGTCCACAGAAAAAGCTGTTCGCATGATGGAAGCAGAAAACAAGCTCACATTTATTGTAGAAAATAACGCGACAAAGCCAGATATCAAGAAGGCAATGCAAGAGCAGTTCAAGGTAAAGATTGTTGCAGTGAACACTACAGTCACGCCAGACGGCAAGAAAAAGGCATTCATCAAGCTCGCGCCTGAAAATCCAGCACTAGATATTGCGACGCAGTTGGGGGCAATTTAAGATGGGTAGGCAGATTATCACGCAGCGCAGAGGACGAGGAACACCTACTTACAAGGCTCACAGTCATCGCTGGAAGATAGCTATCAAGTATCGTAATTATGATGAATTGGAAAAAACAGGAATCTTAAACGGAAAAATCATTGACATATTTCACAATCCAGGGTTTAATGCTCCATTGGCTAAAATTTTATTCGAAAATGGCGAGATGAATCATATCATTGCTCCTTTAAATATGAAAGTGTATGACGCTGTCTCAGTAGGTGCGCAAGCTCCTGTCAAGATTGGCAACACATTACCTCTCAAGAATATTCCGGAAGGAACAGACATTTACAATATTGAGAATCTGCCTGCAGACGGAGGTTCATTCGTCCGTTCAGCTGGCGGCACTGCAAAAGTAATTATGAATGCAAGTAATAAAGTAACAGTTATGCTCCCATCAAAGAAACAACATGAGTTTGATCCTATGTGTCGCGCGACAATAGGTACTGTTGCAGGCGCTGGTAAGAGAGACAAGCCTTTCGTTAAGGCAGGTAAAATGCACCACCACATGCGCGCTCACGGTAAATTATATCCAAGAACATCTGGTGTAGCGATGAATGCTGTAGATCATCCATTCGGTTCTGGTCGTGGTCGCCACATTGGTAAGCCTAAGACAGTTTCCAGATTTGCTCCTCCAGGTAGAAAAGTTGGTCTTGTTGGAGCGCGCAAGACAGGACGAGGTAGATAATTATGGTACAAGATGAATACAGATTCCACGGAAAAACATTCGAAGAAATTGAGAAGATGGATATGACTGATTTCATCAAGTTATTACCTGCTAGACAACGCAGATCTCTGAAAAGAGAAAGCTTGAAGCGCTATGAACCCTTCTTCAAGAAGCTGGAGTCAGCAAAGAAAGGGATTCGTAAAAAACCAATAAAAACACATGCTCGTGATATGATCGTCTTGCCTCCAATGGTTGGTATGACTATTCATGTGCACAAAGGAAAAGAATTTTTCCCAGTTATGATCACTAGAGAGATGCTAGGTCACTTCTTTGGTGAATTCGCATTAACGCGCGGCAGAGTTGAACACTCAGCGCCAGGTATTGGTGCTACAAAATCCAGTACCGCGCAGGCAAGCAAGGCAAAGTAAACATGACAGACGAACACACAGCAACAGCAACAGCATCGGATGTACCTATTTCGACGAGACAGTCAGTAGAGATATGCAGTGCTGTGCGAGGCAAGAGCCTGATGAAAGCAAAGGCATTTTTGCAAAGAGTTATCAACATGGAAGAAGCAGTTCCTTACAAAAGATTTAAGATGAGCGTTGCTCACAAGCCAGGAAGAATTGCAGCAGGTCGGTATCCTATGAAAGCTTCAAAACACTTTCTAGCGCTATTAAATTCAGTCGAATCCAATGCAGAAGACAAGGGATTAGATAAGGAAAGACTCTACATTCAATTGATCATGGCCAACAAAGCTTCACGTGGCTATCGCGCCGGCCGCATCAGAGGTATCAAGGCACGTAATACACATGTCAAAGTTATTGTCGCAGAATGGGAAATGAATGAAAAGAAAAGACAGCCAGCAAAAGAGACTCAGCAAGAACAATCGCCAAAGAAAAAGGAGAGTAAGCCATAATGATTGAACGCAAATTTGTCGCGCAAAAACTGAAGGAGCATCAGATCCAGGAGTATATGGCAAGTAATTTAGCAAAAGCAGGATATTCACACACAGAAATTAGACGCACCCCTTTAGGTGAAAAAGTTATTATCTATACTACTCGCCCAGGTTTAGTCGTTGGTAAGAAAGGCGATAACATCAAGAAGCTTACTGCATTTTTGAAGAAGAGATTCAAGATGGAGAATCCACAGATCGAGATTGGCGACGTTGAAAATCCTACTATGGATGTCAACTACATCGCAGATCGTATTGCATTCAACTTGGAGCGCTTCGGTTCCAAACGATTCAAATCTATCGGTTATAAAGTACTGCAAGACATTATTGATGCTGGTGCTTTGGGTGCTGAAGTAGTGTTATCAGGAAAGATTCCCAGTGCACGCGCGCGTTCCTGGAGATTCTCAGCAGGATATTTGAAGAAATCAGGGGACATTCACCTCAACAAAATCAAGAAGGCAAACTTAGGTGTCAATCTCAAGTCAGGTACTATTGGTGTCAAAGTCAGCATCATGACTCCAGACATTGAATTGCCAGACAAGATGTTAGCCTTGAAGACGGAAAATATCAAGTTAACAGCAGAACAGCAGAAAATTGAAGTGACTGTGACAGATGCAGTTGATAGTGTGCCTGCAGTTGCTCCAACAGAAGTTACTACAGAAAAGCCAGTTGAAGAAGCAGAGGCAAAAGAAACAAAGAAACGCGCTCATCGCAAGCCAAAAGCTGAGAAAAAGGAAGAACATGTCTCTGATAAAAAAGAATGAATTCAAGCAGATGACCGAGCAACAATTAACTGTAAGGCTCGTCGAGTTAGATAAAGAACTCTTGAAAATGAACGGTCAAAGGGCTATGCATACAAACTTGGAGAACCCAGGAAAGGTTAAGCTTATAAGAAAGACAAAGGCACGCATCCTAACTCGTTTGCATGAAATGGAAAGGCAGACAGTGCAGCAGAAACCTGTTGTTAAGGTTAGACAAGCAGTCAAAGAAACTGCAAAATCACAATCAGTTAAACCAAAGGCTCCATCAAAGGAGACAGGAGGTAAGAGCGAAAGACATGAGTGAAATTTGCCCGAAGTGTGGGCTCTTCAAAGAGCTCTGTGTGTGTGAGACAATCGCCAAAGAAGATCAGCGTATCACCATATCAACAATCAAGCGAAAGTTTGGAAAGTTGACAACCATGGTGACAGGCATTGATTCAAAATCTATCGACATTAAAGATGTCGCAAAAAAACTCAAGTCAAAATTGGCTTGTGGCGGAACAGTCAAAAATGGAGTCATTGAACTTCAAGGAGATCACAGGCACAAGGTCAAAGATGAGCTGATAAAACTCGGTTTCGCTCCAAACACAATTGATGTTGCTTAAAATGCACAGACGAGACATGCCTCGACGTGAGCTCATAGGGCTCGAAGTTGAAGTTGCAGATGCAACGAATAAAAGTCTCAAAGGCATTAAAGGCGTCATCATCGACGAAACCAAGAATACACTCGTCATCGAGCAAGAAAAAACAAGCAAAACAGTGCTCAAAGAACAAGTCACGCTCAACATCATGATGGACGGAGAAAACGTCCGGATGGATGGAAAGATGCTCCTTGGTAGATCCGAGGAACGTGTCAAAAAATAACAATGGAAACGAAAAAACAAACAAAAAAAACAGAAGAAGTCCAGAAAAACGGACGATCAATTGGTCTAGATGTGTCTTTCCCAGCAAAAACTTGCGCAGAAGAGAAATGTCCATTCCATGGCAGTTTAAAAGTGCACGGTCGCGTATTTACTGGTACAGTCATCAAAGATATTTTTCACAAGACCGTCACAATAGAATTTCCTCGTCAATTTTATGTGCAGAAGTATGAAAGATATGAAAAAAGAAGAACGCGCATCAAGGCTCATGTTCCACCATGTCTCGACGTCGCAAAAGGCGACATGCTGAAGATTGCAGAGACCCGTCCATTATCCAAAACAAAAAACTTTGTCGCGATTGAGGTTATCAAACAATGAAAGCAGTCAAAGCGAATATAGTAAAATCATTGCCGCATCGCGCGCAAGTTCCGACCTGTGACAACTCAGGCGCAAAAATATTGCGTATTGCATCTATTCGGGGTCAGAAGACAGTCAAAGGCCGTTATCCTAAATGTGGTGTAGGTGACTTTATCATGGCTTCAGTGATCAAGGGAAATCCGGAAATGAGAAAGCAGGTAGTCGCTGCGATTATTGTTCGCCAGAAGAAGGAATACAGAAGGCCTGACGGCACTCGCGTTTGTTTCGAAGACAATGCTGCAGTAGTTTTGAAAGATGAAAAAGGATCGCCAAAAGGAACTATTTTCAAAGGTCCTATCGCTAAGGAGGCAGCCGAACGTTGGCCTGAAATAGCCAAAGTAGCTAGCATAGTGATTTAACATGTATAAACAATTTTCAACGAGATGGAACAGAAGCGTACAGCCGCGAAAGCAGAGAAAGTATAAGTATAATGCTCCTCTGCATGTTCGTCAGCGCTTTGTTGCAGCGCCATTGGCAGAATCATTGCGTAAGAAATATGGACAAAAAACTGCGCAAGTACGTAAAGGAGATGTTGTTACTATTCTTCGTGGTCAATTCAAAAAAGTCAAAGGAAAGATTGAACGCGTAGATCTAAAACGTTCGCGTATCTTTGTCGAAGGAGCGCAATTAATCAAGCGTGATGGTGCAAAATCAGCATACCCTATTCATGCATCAAAAGTACGTATTGAAGATTTAGTCCTAGATGACAAGAAACGTAAAGCACTCTTCGAGGTAAAAAAATAACATGGGACACGTCAAACGATTATCAGCGCCAAAATCATGGAGATTAGGCCGTAAAGCACAAACATTTACTATTAAGCCTAGTTCAGGACCTCAGAAATATGAGCATGCACTCTCGATAACAGTAATTCTCAGAGATATGTTAAAGGAAGTAAAGACTGCAAGAGAATGTAAGAAAATATTAGCAGAAGAAAAAATTACTGTTAATGGCAAACCAAGAAAAGATTACAGATTCCCCGTAGGCATCTTTGATATTCTCACAATCATCAATGAACATTATATCATGCTCTATGACACGACAGGCCATCTTTATCCACAGAAGGTTAGCAAAGAGGAAGCAGATCACAAAGTAGTCAAGATTATCGGTAAGACTATGTTGCCAGGAAAGAAAATCCAGATCAATTTATTTGACGGCAGAAATTTGTTAGTAGATAAGGGCGAGTACACGGTCGGAGATACTTTAGTTTTATCTGCAGATAACAAAGTAAAGAAACATCTGAAGTTCGAAAAAGGAGCAACTATCTATTTGATTGGTGGAAAGCACAAAGGAACCATCGGTACATTGGAAGAAATCAAGCCTATGGAAGGCATTCAGCCTAATCGCATTATCTTCAAGACAAAAGAAGGTAAGATAGAAACCTTGCAAAAGTATGCTTATATTATCGAGAAGCCATTCACACACTAACCATGCCAGAAAACACCAACCTTATGAGGGCAATCAGGATCGAGAAGATCACGCTAAATATTGGTGCAGGTGGACCTGGTGACAAACTGGAAAAAGCGCTCAAGCTCATCAAGAAAGTTACAGATATGACGCCAGTGAAAACAAAGACAAAGAAGCGTATCCCAACATGGGGGATTCGTCCTAATTTGGAGATTGGTGCAAAAGTGACTGTTCGAGGAAAAAAAGCAGAAGATATTCTGAAGCGACTCTTGGTTGCAAAGAAAAACAAGTTAGCCAAACGCAAATTTGACAAGTTCGGAAATCTTTCCTTCGGTGTTGAAGAGTACATAAGCATTCCAGGAGTGGAATACGACGCGTCCATCGGTATTATAGGCTTTGAATGTGCAGTGTCCTTGAGGCGTAATGGATTCAGAATCGCGCGACGTCGAGTCATGCCTCGCCCTATCTCACATCGCCATAGAATATCGCAAGAAGAGAGCATACAATTCATGAAACAAAAATACAACATAGCAGTTGAGGAATAAACATGACCGCAAGTAACTATAACAAGGTATTCAAGCAGTTGAAGAACAAGCCCGCAAAGCTAGAGAAATATAAAAAACATAATGCTCCAAAGAAGCGCAGTTGCGGTGTTTTGGCAAGAAGATGCAAACGCTGTGGAAATACTCGCGCACATATTCAAAAATATGGTCTTCATTTATGCAGACGCTGTTTCAGAGACATCGCATTGAAGATCGGATTCAAAAAATACAGCTAGGAAAAAAAAACATGTTAAACGACCCATTAGCAAACGTACTGAACAACATCATGAACGCGCAGCGTGTAGGTAAATCCTCATGCATAGCGAAGCCAATCTCAAAGATGATCAAGCAAGTCTTGCAGATGATGCAGGACAACAAATATATTGGTGCAGTGGAGTACAAGGAAGTCAAGGGAGGCATCGCAAATATCAATCTTTTAGGATCTATCAATAATTGTGGAGTCATCAAGCCGCGATTCTCTGTGCAAAAAGCAAATTATACCAAGTTCGAAAAGCGTTTCTTGCCAGCGCGTGACTTCGGATTTATCATTGTCTCAACTCCTAAAGGACTTATGACACACATAGAGGCAAAAGAGAAAGGCTTCGGAGGAAAATTAATCGCATTCATCTATTAACCATGAAAACCCAACATGTATCAAAGGACAAGGGAATGAGCTGCAACCTACTGGTACCTGAAGGGCTCACTTGCGAAGTGGACAATCTAGGAAGAGTGAAGATCAAAGGTGCAAAGGGAGAAAATCAAAGACAATTCCTACATCCATTAGTATCCATGAAGAAAGAAGGTAATAATATTTTACTCTCCACAAAGTCAAGCAAAAAGAAAAGCAAGCGCATGATACACAGCTATCAGGCACATATCTTGAATCTATTTCGTGGTGCTAAAGAAGGATTTGTATACAAGTTAAAGATTTGTTCAGGTCACTTCCCTATGACTGTCAAGCAAGAAGGGGAAAAAGTAGTCGTCAGTAACTTTCTCGGAGAAAAGATTCCACGCACTGCACAGATTATGCCTAGTGCAAAAGTCAAGATTGACAAAGACACAATAACTGTTGAAGCGCCAAATGTTGAATCTGCAGGGCAGACCGCAGCAAATATTGAGACTGCAACAAGAATTAAAGGTCGCGATCGTCGTACATTCCAAGACGGTATTTACATTATCGAAAAACCGGTAAGGATGCAATAACATGAATAAAAATTTAGAACTGCGCAATGAGAGAAAGGCAAAGAAGCCTCGATTTAGACGTAGTGATGCTCATCGTGTTCCTCGTTTGGAAATGAAATGGCACAAGCCAAAAGGCGGAGATAACAAGATTAGAAGAAAGCTGCGCGGACACCCAAGACAACCAAGGATTGGATGGGGTTCACCTCGTGCTGCTCATGGTCTCTCACCTGAAGGATTTGAACAAACAGTAGTATTCACAGAAAAAGATTTAGCAGCAGTCAAGGGAGCATGCATCATTGCACGAACACTAGGTGCAAAGAAGCGTATGATCTTATTGAAAAAAGCTCAAGAAATGAATCTCAAAGTCCTCAATTTCCAAGATGTCGCGCAAGAAATAAAAAGCATCGAAGAATGGCTCAAGTCCCGCAAGGAACAAGGAAAAGTGCGCTTGTCCAAGAAAGAGAAGACAAAGCAAGAAGCGCTGAAAAAAGCTGCTGAGAAAGACAAAGAAAAGGACAAGAAAGTGGAAACAGCAGAAGAGAAAGAGAAGCGTGAAGCAGAAGAAAAACGAAAGGTGCTTGAACAACAATGAACATCGGATCACAAAGAAGATTGGCAGCACGATTATTGAAGTGCGGTGAACATAGAATATGGTTTGATCCAGCTCGGTTGCCCGAAGTCAAAGAAGCAATCACGAAAAATGATATTCGCAAATTAATCAATGATCTCGCAGTCCAGAAACGACCTGAACAAGGTATCTCTCGCGGTCGCGCAAGACATCATAAAGGACAGAAGAAAAAAGGAAGACGACAAGGAGCAGCAACACGCGAAGGAACAAAGTTCGCACGATTGCCTGCCAAGCGTCGCTGGATGAACAAGATCAGATCACAAAGAGACTTTATTAAAGAACTCAAGGCAAAGAAGATCATCAACACGACAGTATTCCGATCATTATATAATAAGGCAAAAGGAGGCTTTTTCAGAAGTAAGAGACATATTAAACTCTACCTTGAAGAACATGCCTCTGTAGTAAAAAAATGAAACAACAAAGCAAACGATTTGGCCTACCACTGAAAAGAAAAAGACAAGGTAGAACAGACTATAGGGCGCGCTTAGCTCTCTTGAAGTCTCGTAAACCTCGTTTTGTAGTGAGACGTTCATTGAAGAACGTCTTAGTTCAGATTATTGAGTATGCTCCAGACGGAGATAAAGTGCTCCTGACTGTCAGCTCCAAAGAATTACAAAAAGATTTCGGATGGGATATTGCTCGAAGAAACACGCCAGCAGCATACTTGACAGGGATGTTGGCGGGCGTCAAGGCAAAAGAGAAGAAATTGAAAGATGCTATCTTAGATTTAGGATTGCAGAAGATAACCAAGGGCTCTTTGATCTTTGCAGTAGTTAAGGGCGCAAATGATGCAGGGTTTACTGTTCCATTCAATCCAGAAACTATGCCTTCAGAAGAACGTATTGCAGGTAAACACATTAAGTTTAAAAAAGCTTCTTTTGACAAAGTAAAGGAAGCGATCATGCAATCTAAACCGAAACAGACTAAGTAACCATGCCACGAAAAACACAGCCACCAACAGAAGAAAAAGCAGCAGAAGTTGTAGTCGAAGCAGTGAAGACCGCAGTTCCTGTAGCTGAAGAAGTAAAGGCTGAAATTATTCCTACAGCAGTTGTAGAAGCACCCATGGGCGTGTTGACTGAAAAGGCATTCGATAAAGAAGCTTGGCAGCCAAAAACTTCCCTAGGGCAAAAAGTAAAGAGCGGTGAAATTAGCAACATTGATCAAATTCTTGATGCTGGATTCCCTATTCTTGAAGCATCTATTGTTGATGCATTATTGCCTAATCTTGAATCAGATTTATTGGCCATTGGTCAGTCAAAAGGTAAGTTCGGTGGCGGTAAAAAGAGTATCTGGCGTCAGGTCCAGAAAAAAACTGCTGAGGGAAACAAGCCTAGTTTTGCAGCGCTCGTAGTCATAGGTAACAAGAATGGATATGTAGGAATGGGTTACGGAAAGGCTCGTGAAACGCTGCCAGCAAGAGAGAAAGGTGTTAGAAAGTCAAAATTAAACATGATCAAGATCCAACGCGGTTGCGGTTCTTGGGAGTGTGGCTGCGGCGGAAATCATTCTATTCCTTGTAAGATTATTGCAAAATGCGGTTCTTGCGTAGTTGAACTTTTACCTGCGCCTAAAGGTACTGGTCTTGCTATGGAGAAAGAAGCAGCAAAGATCCTTGCATTAGCAGGCATCAAAGACATTTATTCCCGTACTTACGGTCAGACAAGAACAAAATTGAATCATGTCAAGGCAGTGTTCGAAGCACTGAGATTACTCTCGCAAATTAAGATCCCGCAGGGAAAAAAAGTGATGGTGAAGAACCATGAGTAACTTACAGCGAATTGCAATCATTAGGATTAAAGGAAAGCCAGGATTAAAGAAGAGTGTTAAAGACACATTTGACATCTTGCGCCTATACAAAAAGAATCACGTAGTTGTAGTCAGCAGTTCTCCAACTTATGCAGGCATGCTCACAAAGATCCAGGATGCAGTCACTTGGGGAGAAATTGACCAAGAGACATTCAAACTGCTCTTAGAAAAAAGAGGAAAGCTCCCTGGCAAAGAACCATTGACAGAAAAATACCTAAAAGAAAAATGTAATCTTTCTTTTGATCAATTTGCAAAAGATTTTATGGAATGCAAAAAAGAATTGAAAGAAGTTCCAGGCCTTAAGTCATTCTTCAAGCTCAACCCGCCAGTGCATGGTTTTGAACGCAAAGGCATCAAAGAACAGTTCTCCATGGGCGGAGTTCTAGGATATCGCAAGGAAAAAATTAATGAACTCTTGCGCAGGATGATGTAACAATGACAGTTCGCAGAAAAAGAAATGTCCATCGCAAGCGCGGATCTCGTACACATGGTTATGGATATAAGAAAAATCGTGGTTCTGGTAACCGTGGTGGTAAGGGAATGGCAGGTACAGGAAAGCGTTCTCATAGTCAAAAGATTTCGATCCTCAAGGAGTATGGTCATGAATACTTCGGTAAGCATGGATTCATAGTTCCTCCTGAAGTAAGAAGAGTAGTTAATGCAATCAATATCAGAGATTTGCCAAGACGTTCACCGTTAGATTTATCTGCTCTAGGCTACGACAAACTCTTATCCAAAGGCACGCCAGCTATGAAATATGAAATTACAGTGGCCATGTGCTCAGCAAAAGCAAAGGAAAAGATTGAAAAAGCCGGGGGAAAGCTAATTTCTGAAGAACAATGAGTGTACTTGACAACGTTTTAGCATTCTTACCTGAAGTCGCTAGCCCTCAGGAAAAACATGTCTCGTTTAAAAGTAAATTAAAATGGACTTTATCAGTCTTAGTTGCTTTCTTTCTCTTGTCTGCAATTCCTTTATTTGGTCTGGGGCAGAATGCGTTAGCGCAATTCGAATCATTATCAATTATTTTGGGTGCTAGTTTTGGATCTATCCTCTCCTTGGGTATTGGTCCTCTAGTGACTGCTTCTATCGTGCTGCAATTATTAGTAGGCTCAGGTATGTTGAAAATTGACATCACTAAGCCAGAGGGGAAAAAATTCTTCCAAAGTTTGCAGAAAGTAATGTCTATTTTTTTCATCATCTTTGAAGCAATTATTTATGTGTTCATGGGCGGTCTCGCGCCTGCGCCCGAACTGCTGGGGACAGGGTCATACTTGACTATGGAATTATTGCTGGTATTCCAGTTGATTATAGGCGGCTTCATGGTTATGTATATGGATGAAATTGTAACTAAATGGGGATTCGGCTCAGGTCTGTCACTCTTTATCGCAGCAGGTGTATCGAGCTCTATTTTCGTTCGAGCATTCTCGCCGTTGACCAGTGCTGGAACAATCGCTTTAGGATCTGGGCAAGCTCCAGTGGGTCAAGTGTGGGTCTTATTCGCGTCATTAATTAATAGAAACCCTACAGGTGCATTCTTGGCATTAGCGGCAATCTTGGCAACCATTGTTATTTTCGTCGTGTCAGTTTATGGTCAGGCTATGAAAGTAGAAGTGCCTTTGTCGTTCGGTCGCGTCCGTGGTCATGGTATTCGTTGGCCCTTAAAATTCATGTACACTTCGAACATCCCAGTTATTTTAACAGCAGCACTACTGGCAAACATTCAGCTTTGGGCAAGACTCATGCAGAATTGGGGGCATCCTTGGTTTGGAACCTTTGCAGGAAATGCTCCAGCTTCAGGATTTGTGCTTTGGATTTTCCCTCCAAATATTATGCAGGAATTGATCACAGGAAGCATTAGTTATATGCATATATTTTACTCACTATCCTACATGCTCTTGATGATTGGTGGTGCGGTCTTGTTCTCTATTTTCTGGGTGCAGACATCTGGTATGGATGCAGCATCACAGGCAAAACAAATTATGGCTTCAGGATTGCAGGTTCCAGGATTCAGAAGAGATCCTCGCGTTATTGAGCAGATTCTTAGCAGATACATTTTCCCGTTAACTATTTTAGGAGCTATCTCTGTTGGTGTTTTGGCTGCCTCTGCAGACTTGATGGGCGCTTTGGCAAATGGTACTGGTATTCTTTTGACAGTCATGATCATTTACAAGTTGTATGAAGATATCGCGCAGCAGCACATGATGGATATGAATCCTATGATGCGTAAGATGATGGGTGGAGAATAATATGGGCTTCATTGAATGGATCTCCAATTTGTTTTCCCCTCTCTTTAACTTGATTTTTTATCCACTAGTTACATTTCTTTCTCCTCGTTGGGCGCTAGTAAGTATTTCTCTAGTGTTGGCGTTTCTGACATCCATGGCTCAAAAATATTTGACCAATCAACAAGAAATGAAATCATTGAAGGACGCTCAGAATAAATTTAGGGAAGAAATGAAGCAGCACCGCAGCGATCCTGCTAAATTTGCAGAAATTCAAAAGCAAAGTATGGAAAAATCATTGCAGTATATGAGGCATAGTTTCAAACCTTTGATATTCACCATGCTTCCAGTCATAGCCATGTTTGGATGGTTGAAAGTTACGTTCCTTCCAGCAGGAGACATCTTTCACTGGGGGTTCACCATATGGCCATGGGGACCTGGAATAGGGTGGTTATGGACCTATTTTTTATCACAAATGATCTTTACTATGGTCATTAGAAAGCTTTTTAAAATACACTAAACGCCTTCAAATCATGACAAGCCAAAAATACCGTTCACGCTCATTCAGGAAGATTCACAAGAAAGTACCTGGTGGTGCAACGAAGATCCAATATGAGCACCGCAAGCCAAAGAAAGCACACTGTTCTATTTGCGACAAGCCTTTACCAGGTGTTCCGCGATTGCGTGCTTTTAAAGCTCGTACAACTGCAAAAACTATGAAGAGGCCGGAAAGACCTTATGGTGGAGTTCTGTGTTCTCCTTGTACACGATCAAAAATTATTGAAAATGCTCACGCATGGATGAGGAAAATATAATGGCTGAAATTGGAAGACTATATGTAAAAATCGCAGGAAGAGAAGCAGGAAAGTTCTGTACTGTAGTAGATACTATAGAGAATCAATTTGTTATGATTGATGGTCAAGTCAGAAGAAAAAAATGCAATCTTATGCACTTAGAGCCTTTGGAGAAGACTGTAGACTTGAAGAAAGGCGCATCACACACTGACGTTGTCAAGGCTTTTGAAAAATTAGGTATCAAGATCGTCACTACAAAGGCAAAAACTAAGAAGGGCGCAAAACCAGTTGCGCAGCGCAAAAAAAAGAAGCAAAAGCTCCTCAAGAGAAGTCAGCGAAAACAGCAGAGAAGAAGCCAGCAAAAAAGGAAGCTAAGAAATAAGCAATGAGTGACGATAAAGTTATTCAGCAAAAATACATGGAATTGCAGACGCTCAACCAGCAAATTCAACAGCTGCATCAACAGTCGCAAGCATTAGAGCAGCAGCACAGCGAGCTCTTGAAGCTTTCTCAAAACTTGGATGAATTAGATAAAGTCAAACCTCAGAGCAAGATGTATGCTCCATTAGGCGGCGGTTTGTATGTGGAAGGCATTATCACTGAAACAAAAAAAGTGTTGACCAATGTCGGTGCTGATGTTGTCGTGCCGCAAAGTATCGAAGCGACAAAGCAGATCATAGAAGAGCAGATTGATGATCTTCAGAATGTTATTGCACAGGTGGAGAATAAAGTCCAAGAGTTCATGAAGAAAGGTCAAGGAATGCATAAGGAAATGATGGCGCTTTCGGAAAAACAAGAGAAGAATGGAAAATAAGCTCAATTTTGATCAACACTTTCTTAAAAATACGGCGTTCTTTGAGGTAATTAAACAGAGCGCGAAGCTGGGCGTGGAAGATGTAGTTTTAGAGATCGGTCCTGGTGAGGGAATCCTTACCCGTGAACTTGCTAAGTGCGTGAAGAACGTCATTGCTGTGGAAGTTGATGAGAGGTTTAAAGACGCTTTAAAAAAGCTGCCAGCTAATGTAGAAATTCTCTATAATAATATATTAGATATCCTACCAAGTCTAACATTCAACAAAATCATCGCCAATATACCTTTCTCCATCTCAGAGCCATTATTCAAGAAACTCATGAGGAGTAAGTTTTCTAATGCTGTCTTGTTTACGGGGAAAAAATTCCACACGCGTCTTACAACAGAAAAAAGTAAATTGGCTACTATCAGCGGTATTTTTTTCGATATAAAAAAGATAGCGGAAGTTCCGAGATCTTCTTTTGAGCCAGCGCCAAGAGTAGACGTGGTTCTATTGTTAATAGAGAGAAGAAAAAAAGAACTAACAAAAACTGAGCGAAGAATAAAAGAGTTTCTTCTGCGAGATGACAAGAAAGTCAAGAATGCTATGATATATGCGTTATGGAGAGTGGATAATAAAACGAAACGACGAGCTAGAGAACAAATAGCGAAGCTGCCTATGATGTCTGAGACGCTTGAAAAAAATGTTGATGCTTTATCTAATGCGGAAGGCGCGAATATTTTTAAAGTGCTTGAGAATATCAGATAAGCCTATAATATGCTCCATAAAAAATTCCGAAGAAACCGAAATAATCTCTTAAAAACTCCCATAAGGCATATAAACGTTCTTTAGCTTGTTCTGATCATGGATGAAAGAGTCTTAAAATTCTATGCTCGAAAAGATGTTCAGCAAGCTATTGCTGCTTTAGCCAAAGATCGTGAAGTCGGCGTCATGTATGGATTGCAAAACTTTGGGAAAAGACCACAGATTATCCAGTATCCTTCAGACATCTATGAGTTCGCAAAAGAAGGAGCTACATCGTTCCACATGTCTGAAGAGCGCTGGAAAGACCCTATGCAATTGAAAGCAGGGTTATCAAGAAAGCAATTGGATGAGCTGCGCATGGGGTGGGACATTGTCATTGATATCGACACCAATTTTCTCGAGTACTCCAAGACGACAGCAGAGCTCTTAGTGGAAGCGTTGAAGTTCAATAATGTCAAGACAATAGGTCTCAAGTTCAGCGGTCGTTCCGGATTTCATTTGTTAGTGCCTTTCGAGTCTTTGCCGCCGACAGTCAACAACGAGGAAACAAGATTGCTCTTTCCAGAAGGATTGAAAACGATTGCGCAATATCTGAAAATGATTATTCAAAAGCCATTAACTGATCGTCTGTTAAGCATGAATACGGTCGAACAAATTATCAAGAGCTCAGGCAAAAAAGAAGAGGAAGTCATGGTCAATGGAAAATTAAATCCGTTTAGTTTAGTCGATATCGATAATGTAGCAATTTCTTCTCGGCATATGTTCCGTTCAGTGTTTTCTATCAATGAGAAGTCTGGTATGGTCAGTGTTCCTGTCAAGCCAGAACAGGTAAAAAACTTCTCGCTCAAGCAGGCAAAAATAGAAAACGTCGATACTTCTATTCCTTTCTTAAAAGTGCCAGAACAAGCAGAAGCAAAACAATTGATTATTGTAGCTTTTGACAAAGTCATACAACCAACTTATACTGCCTATAATCAAAAAGAAGAAGACAATAAAAAAGAGAAGAAATATGATCCTTATGAAATTCCTAAAGAAAAAATAAAGCCAGATTATTTCCCTCCATGCATTCATTTAGCGCTGAAAGGACTGCAAACAGACGGGCGTAAGCGTGCTATTTTCATTCTCACAAATTTCTTGACGCATATGGGCTACACGCCTGAAGAGATTCAACAGCAACTCTTAGAATGGAATCAGAAGAACTACGAGCCATTGCGTGACGGCATGATCATCTCTCATGTGAAGTGGCATAAAAATGCAGCGCAAACTATTCTTCCTCCTAATTGTGACAATGAAGCCTATTACAAAACCATTGGTATTTGCAAGCCGGATAATTGGTGCTCGAAGATTAGAAATCCCGTGCAATATGTAAGATACAGACTAAAGATCGAAAAGCAAAATGAAAAGAAACCCCGAGGCAGAAAACCTAAAGTAAAAGTAGCTAAAGAAATAAAAAGACAGGAAAAAATAGCTAATAAAACTGAATAAATAAAAGAGGGTTATAGTATAGAATTAATATGCCTCATCATGATGCTCGTAGTCCCAGAAAATAACTATATCTTCTATTTCAATATATTGGAATGTTAGAACAAAAGAGTGCTGTATATGTACACGCTTCAAATGCTGTTTCGGCTTCTTGAGATTTTTATAGTGATTGACGTCTTCACAAGAGATAATCTTTTGCATTTTAGCGAGAATAATATCGTGCGTCTTCCTGTCTTTCTTAAATAGCTTTGCTAATGTCTTCTGAAGTTTGTCTTCAATAGAGAACTTAAGCACTCTCTATCGCCTTACGCAGTTCATTGATGTTATTGTAATGATGTAAGACTTTTTCTTTCTGTATCTTGTCTAATTTGTTGATATAAGATTGTTTCAAAGGACGATGAGGGTCGTCACAGATAGGACAAAATTCATCCATATCTTGCTCTCGAAATTTAGAAACGATAAAGTTGACAGCTTCAGATTTTGTTTTCAAGCTATGATGAGCTTTGACAATGTTGATTATCCTGTCTTCTTCTTTTCCGAGAGTAATAATTGCTTGTACCATAGAACTAATAAAAGCTAATGATATATAAGTCTTTTGATAGATGGCTCTAAAGTGTAAGCTTCGCTATTTGAGTCTTTGTCCAGAAGACAATTAATAACCACTTAGAAGTAACTACAGATAGAAAGCTTTATATAGGAAAACGTATCAAATAAATGTAATAAAAATAAGGAGTTAACAACCATGACACAATCAACAGCAAAATTCAATGAATACATTTTACCAAGACTACGAAATGCAGCTCCTATTGATAATCTCGTCTTCGACGAATTAGGACAAGCAGTGCTCAGAATCCACAATGAACGATTTCAAGGAACCCCTCTAGCAGATACTACACAATACCGAAAAGGTCAACCTATTGTTCACTCCAATGTTCCACGAGTATTAAGCTATCATCAGATTCTCAGTCAATTAACAAACGGCAGAATACAAGTGGCAAGTCCAGCAGACGTTGTGCACTATTGGAATGATATTCCTGAAAGAGACACAACATACGCAGATACAGACTCTATTAGTCTATTTTCTCCTACAGGAAATAATCAAGACTTAGCGCAAAAAGTATTTCAATTGCTTGGCATAACAACAAATGTTCCTCTGCTTGTTGCTGGCCTTGGTGTAGAAAAAGCTGGCAATAAGGATAGATTTACATTTACAGAAACTGAACTTACACAAGCGACTGAAGCTCCCTACATGGCTCAAGATGGAAGAGTATGCTACGATCCAAAAACACAAGACTTGAGAGCAGCACAACCAGGTGAAGCAGGTGTTCTATTCTGGACTCCGGAAGATAAAACAGGTCTCCGTAGGGCTTGTCGGGACAGGGGCTTCCTGAATTGCAGGGACGACAGGCTCTTGTATTCGAATGCTGACGGTCGGGTACAAGTCGTCCAAAAAGACCCGAAGGGTCGCGCCGCTTAAAAATAAAATATCTTTTCCAATAAATATTCTTTTTATTTTTCTCTTTTGAAAAAGATAGCTTTTTAAAAGAAATACAATAATTGTTTTCTATCCTAGCTTTATTGCTTTGAGAATTGTTCACCTAGAGCAAAACTATGAAGAGCAATGACATGGATTACACGCATGTTCATAATTGCAACTTGATCTCATTTGTTGTGATAAAATACAGCAGTGATAGCGAATAGCGATGATGAGTGTGTGGGAAGCGCTTGAGCAAATGCTAAAATTGCAGTGTCTATACTAACTGTGGACAGGCTAGTCTCCGTAGGGCTTATCGGAACAGGGGCAACAACCTGAATTGCAGGAACGACAGGCTCTTGAATTCGAAATTTCCTCAAAAGGAAACGAAATTGCTGACGGTCGAATACTCTATGAGAGCTAGGACATTTTTTCATGACTAAGTATAGGAATCTTTGGGAATCCCTATGTAGCTATAGTAATCTAGAACTTGCATTTCGTAAAGCTCGAAAAAGAAAAACAAAGAAAGACTACGTACGGCTATTCGAACAGAATCTCTATAATAATCTGCAGCAATTACGTATAGAATTACTAATGCATTCCTATCAGCAACGTCCATTAAAAACATTTATTGTTCGAGACCCAAAGACTAGGAAAATTAGCAAAGCAGATTTTCGTGACAGGGTTATCCATCATGCTCTCTGTAATATTATTGAACCTCTCTTTGATAAAACATTCATCCATGATTCTTATGCAAACCGAAAAGATAAAGGAAC
>DATDXZ010000013.1:0-3985 GCA_035289145.1 Candidatus Nanoarchaeia archaeon | reverse complement strand
CCGTGCACTTTTACTTCCTTTTTTCACAAAATTTTCTAGATAGCTCTTTTCTTTCTTTCTTAGTTTGATATTTTTCATAACTAATAAAAATAATCACTAATATATAAATATTTCAGAATTAAGTTGTCAAGATACTAGCTATAGATCTTCGCGGTCACGGGCAAAGTTTAGAAAAGAATAAGCAGAGAATTAGTTATGTAAGCTTTCGTGAGCAAGACTTTTTAGATATGATAAAAGATATAGAGGCTGCAAAAGAATTTCTGCAAGAGCAGGGAACAAGTGATATAAGTATCATTGGCGCGTCTTTGGGAGCGAATCTAGCACTCAGTATAGCGGCAAGAGATGCAGATATAAAAAAGATTGTGGCGCTTTCTCCAGGTCTTAACTATAAAGGGCTTAAACCGCAGGATGATGTGAAAAAGATAACAATTCCCGTCATGCTTGTCGCTTCAGAAGATGATGTCTATAGTGCTATGTCAGTCCGCACCTTGGAAGGAGTTATGCATAAAGAAAAAAAAGTAAAGATGCTCGTAAAGGCAGACCACGGGACAAGAATGCTGCAGCATGAGTCAAAACTGAAGAATGAAATCTTGGAATTTTTAGAAAAAAATTAAGAACGTTATTTCACGGAATAAAATTTCATTTAAGAGTCAGGTAGTTTAGATCATAAAAAGAGGAAGATTATTAAAGGAAAAAAGAGTTGAGAATAATATGAAAATGAGGCTGGCAATATTCTTAGTTGCTCTTCTGGTGGTAACTGCGTGTGCGCGGGACTTCGCGCCGTTGCGAGAAGAAAAAAAGTATGGTGGAGATTATCAGGATGTAAAGAAGACTGAACTGCAAGAAGAAGTTATGATAAATAAAATGATCGTAGGAGAACAATACGAAAGAGTTCAGGCTGAAGCCCAGCAAGAAATAAAATTAACAGAAGCAGAATGCAGGAAATCCTGGAAGCCGTTGATGGATCTCAGAACACCTCTCTTAGTGCTCGAAAAAAGATATATTATAGCTATTTTCAGATCAGATGTAAGTTTTCAAAAAGCTAAAGATTTGCTCGAAGAGCATGATGCTAAATTTGAAAAGACAGTGGAGATAATTCCTCTGGGAAACGAAGTGAGTGATGAGAGTCGTTATAATGCATATAGGAGAATTAAGGCGAGAGTAGCGGAAGGCAGAGAAATAAAAATAGCGTGCAGACTATTGCAGGAACAAGAGATAGAAAATGCGAGTCCTTCAACAATTGTAGACTTTCAAAGTTTAGTAAAAGCTGCGCGGCAATAAAGAGTAGAAAACATGGAAAAATTCTTTAATCCACGATCGATAGCGATTATAGGGGCTTCTCGAGATCATCATAAGGTTGGTTTTGTCATTCTCAAAAATCTCAAGGACGCGGGTTATAAGGGAAAAATAATTCCTATTAACCCCAAAGCACGCGTCGTATTGAATGAGAAATGCTATCCTTCAGTGCTCGATGTGAAAGAGCCCATCGATATGGCAGTCATTGCAGTGCCTGCAGTTCTAGCGCCAAAAACTTTGGAAGAATGCGGCAGAAAGAAGATTCAGGCAGTAGTCATGATCACTGCGGGTTTCGGAGAGATTGGGAATCATCAAGCAGAAGAGCAGATAAAAAAAATAATCAAGAAGTATAATATTAGATTGATAGGTCCTAATTGTCTTGGGTTGCTTAATAATCATGCAAGCATAGACACTTTATTTCTGCCTGCGTCGCGTTTAGTCCGTCCGAAAGATGGAAAAATATCCTTCATCACGCAGTCAGGAGCGACAGGTTCAACAGTATTAGATCTAATGGCAAAAGAGAATTATGGATTTGCTAAGTTTGTCAGTTATGGAAACGCTACAGATGTCAATGAGGCAGATTTGATTGAATATCTTGGTAATGATCCTCTAACACGAGTCATCTGTTTGTATGTAGAGTCAATAAAAGATGGTAAAAAGTTCTTACGAGTTGCGCATCAAGTTACAAAGAAGAAACCCATTATTGTATTAAAGGGTGGAACAACTAGTGCGGGTGCCAAAGCTGCTTTATCACATACAGCATCACTAGCGGGTTCATTCGAAGTATTCAAAGGTGCCATGAAGCAGGCAGGAGTTATCGTAGCAGAAACTTTAGAAGATTTATTTAATTATGCTAAAATCTTAGAGAAGTCGTTCGCTCCTAAAGGGAAAAAAGTGCAAATCATTACCAATGGTGGTGGATTTGGTATTCTAGCTGCAGATTATTTGTATAAAGTGAATTTAACAGTGGAAGAGCCAACACAAGAAACCATAAAAAAACTGAAAAAACAATTTCCATCTACATATATCGTCAAAAATCCTATTGATCTCACAGGCAGTGCGCATGCAGAAGATTATGAAAAAGCACTCGATGCTTGTTTAAAAGATAAAAATAGTGATATGCTCTTATTAATTATTCTCTACCAAACACCAGAATTAGACACAAATATAGTGGATATTGTGATTCGTGCTAACAAGCTCAAGAAAAAACCTATTGCAGTCATTTCTATGGGTGGGGACTTCACGCAGAAGTACAAAAACATTCTCGAGAAACATCAAATTCCTTGCTTCACCTATCCAAACAATGCAGCAGCAGCATTAAAAGTATTAACAGAATATTATTTGAAAGTATAGCTACTGTTTTGGTGTTCTACAAGTCTTGCAATGTTTTAAGACACGTTCTACAGCAATTTGCATGGCGGCATCTCGTAATTTAGTGTTATTTTTTTGGGCTTTCTCAAGAACGAGTTGTGTGTTCTTCACAATTTTTTTCTCAACTAATTTGAACATTTCCTCTGGATTTCTACCCCTATATTCTGCGTACGAAGAAATAACACCCCCAGCATTGGCAACAAAGTCTGGAACTAAAATAATGTCTTTCTTGAAAAGAATTTGTTCGATGACAGCAGTCATAGGAATATTACTACCTTCAATAATATACCTTGCTTGCACTTTTTGCACATTACTAGAAGTAATAAGATCAGGAATAGCAGCAGTAACTAACATATCAACTTTTAATCCAACGATATCAGTTGTTGGTAACACTTTTCCAGGTTGGTAATTAGTTACAGATCCTTTTTTCTGTTTTGCTTGGAGTACTTTTTTATAATCTAGTCCCTCAGAATTGTAGATAACACCTTTGCTGTCAGACAAAGCAACAACCTTTGCGCCTGCTTCAGAAAAGTATTGTGCAACAAAGCTACCTACATTGCCTAATCCCTCAATAGCGACAGTCATGGTCTTAAGTTTGTCTCCATGGAAGTCAACAGCGACTTGTGCAGCCTGAAAGACTCCAAATCCCGTGCTGCCATATTCATGAGGGATGCCGCATTTCTCTCCAGGCTTTACACAGAGAGTTGCAGGTTTTCCAGTACAGCTTCTCATAGACCCATTAGCTAAGGCAAAGACCTTCATCTCTTCTTCAGCAGTATTCATGTCTGGAGCTGCAACATATTGGCTGGGACAAACAGGTTTCAATGCTTGTGCGAATGCTTTAATGAGTTCTATTTTTTTCTGTGGAGTAATAAGTTTAGGGTCAGCGATGATGCCTGATTTCGCTCCGCCAAAAGGTAAGCCTGCTAATGCACATTTCCAAGTCATGGTGCGTGCGAGTTTTGCGACTTCATCCATAGAAACAGATGGTGTCATTCTAATGCCACCTTTTCCAGGACCAAGGGCAGTGTTGTCCACAATAAGGAATCCACGCATGCCAACTTTAGGATTATACACTTCTAGAACTTTTTCCGGTCCAAAATCATCGAAAGTTACCACGAGTTATCACCCATTTGATAATGTTGATGTGCTTTACTATTTAAAGATTATCCTAAGCTAGCTCTGTAGAAAACTTAAATAACCAATGCAGTCGTTAGACTGCAATTGGGGGTAGGAGAAGCTACCCATGAAAGGGAAGAAAAGAACTGTTTATTATAGGTTTGTACATCAATTGCTTGATGCGTTGCGTCGAGCGCAT
>DATDXZ010000012.1:0-3729 GCA_035289145.1 Candidatus Nanoarchaeia archaeon | reverse complement strand
AAGACTCCAGCATAGTCAGAGCGTTGTGCTGCTTCTAAAAGTGCTGAGGGAGGTATTAGACCATCCAGAAGGTAGTAGGCAATTCCATCTCCAACTCCTCTGTCTTGGAAGGAGAAAGCTGTCTCTGCAGGTATTTCCTGTTCCCAGAGAAGTTGTATTTCGAGTACTCTCTTTTGAAATTCTTCGCGCTTGGTCCAGGGGAAGCAGTCTCCCCCTCTTGCAAGTTCACCTTCGATAATGGTAGAAGCAACTTCCTTAAGCGTGTAGAGCTTCATCTTGCTTATTTCTTCCAGGAGTGTGCTTTTGCCTACTCCTGGTCCTCCAGTCAGTATGTATTTTCGTGTCATGCTAATTTCTCACAAAATTCGTATTTAGAAGCATGTTGTAGAATATTCTTCAACAGACAATTAAGTAGTCTGTTTGCATGAAAAAAATACAATGGAGGACCAAACACTATGAGCAGAAAAACAACTGACGGAATCCAGCACGCAGACATCCTCAGAGTAGCAGAGCAAGCAGGAGTGGAAATCAGAAATGGAAGCGGACACCGCTACATCCTAAACTACGCAAACATACGGCCTTGCCCAGTAGCTGCCTCAACGAACGCGCGAACAATGCTCGCACCCTGGCTTGCACGAGCAACAGGTAAAGACAGGCAAGAAGTCTACCAAGCACTGTGCGAGGGAGACTGGTACAACTAAAATGCAAACACGAAGATTCCAAAAAAGCATACCTGAAAAAATCACAGAGCTGAAACAGCGCTACACGCGCCTCGCCTTGCAATGCAGAGCAGCAGGACTGCGAGTCAACGCTCAAACAATAGCAGAATACGCGCAAGAACTGCAAAGGCTCCAAAGCGAACTCGCTTAAAGATGAGAACATGACCAAATCAACTCTAGAGATTCTCATTGGAGACGACCTCTTCGCAGATCCCATGGTCTCTCGTAGCGTCAAGAGAAACCTTGAGTCGCTGAGACAAGCAATTGCAGGATATGAAATCAATCTTACCTACGCAAACACACCAGAAGAAGTTCTTCATGAATCAAAAACGCAAAAATACCATACTATAGTCACCGATCTCGACTACGGAACTACGGGGAGAGTCGGAACAGAAGGATTTGAAATTATCGAAGAAATAGCAAATACTTCCTTTACAAACAAGCCGTATATCATTCTCTGCACCTCCCAAGACACGCACAAAGAAGCAATTCAAAAGAAAATAGATGAACATAAAATGGATGTAGTTATTGGTCCCAACTCCTTCAACAAATTCACAGCACTCAAAGACTATCTCATCGAATACTACTCGCAAAAACGAGCGCCAGCAGAGGGCGAAAAACCACTGCAACCAGAAGGAGGTGAAAAAAATGAAAGAAAAAACAGCTGAAGAAGTCACAAAAGTGATAGCAGAATATGATCTTCTTGTTCCACCAATCTATCAAGCAAGAAGATTCCCTAGTAAGTATGAGCTCAAACCACTTGATTGGGCGTTAACAGATGAAATTGTAAAAAGAAAGAATGTAAAAACAGACATTGCTGGAAAAGAAACCAAAATCAGACCTATTTCCACAATGGATATAGAATTCTTATCAAATGAAATAGTTACGCTAGCAAAAGAGGGTAAAGTTAATCTCGGCAAGCATTATCCTTGTGGGTTAAACTGCCCAGGTTGCTTCTCTCAAGAAAATGTATATAGCGATAAGAACAATCTCATGTATTGGCAAGAAGTTATGGATGTTATTGATGATGCACGAAACATCGGTCTTCACAGTATAAAATTCTTAGGTCCAGGAGAAATGTTCCAAAATCCGGATCTATTTGATATACTAGATGCTTTAAAAATAAGAGATAATTTTCCCATTAGCATTTTTACGAAAGGAGCAGAACTTGGCGACGATGCTCTTGCAACAAAAACGTTTGGGAAAAAAGGCATAACTTCTGCTAGAGATTTAACGCAAAGACTTTCAATGTATGAAAATGTACGCCTTCTTCTTGGATTCAACTCTTTTTTTAAAGATCGACAGGACAAGATGGTGGGTTCTCTGAATCGCAAGAACGACTATGAACTTAATGAGGGTGTTTTCCAAAACAGAGGCATTTCAGATTATACTGAAAAGCGAAACAAAGCACTTGTAAATCTCGTTGAGGTGGGATTTAGAGATCCTCAAAAAGGTCAAAGATTATCACTCATTGCTGCACCTGTTGGATTAGATCAAATTGATGAAATCCCAACTATGTATTTATGGGCTACATTAAGAAATATGCCCCTAGTTATTGCACCGACAATGGAATCTGGACCCAAATCAATAGGGCTTAGTAAAAATAACACTCGTATTGATCCACAACATGAAAAGTTAATAGATATGATGACTAAAGTATATGCTTCTGCAATAGAAAATGGGATTATGACTCTTGACCAAATAATGCAAGAAGGAGTTTCTGCTTATATGGGAACATCTGCCTGCAATCAAACAGCAAATGGGCTCATGATGCGTCTCAACGGACGTATTCAAATGTGTCCAGGAAAGAGTGACGCTTCTGCAATTTATGGAAACATCCATCAAACACCCATCGCTGAAATCTGGATGAACAGTCCCAATTACAAATTAGGGGCATTGACAAATAATTGGTGTACTGCAAAGACTACAGGTATGCCTAGAAGTATTCAAGATGAGGTCTTCAGTAAACTTGAAGAAAAAAGTCATAGATAAAATCTAAATTTATTCTTCTTTTTTATTTTTTCTTAAAAGCTTACACAAGCTCCTGATATACTTTCTGGGGATCTTTTGCTTCAGCAATAAAGCTCCCACATTAACGGCATCAATACCTGCTGCAACTAATCCGTAAATAGTATCGCTATTAACTCTCCCATCTACCTGCTTTAGAGATGAACAAGATATGCACGAGATAGACAGTTATCTATCGACAATCTATTTTACAAAGCAACGAATCGCACTTTGTAAGAAAATTGGATTAAAAACCAGAGCTAAAATCCTAGAGGATAAGATTTCCCATTTTGCAGAAAAATAAAAGGCAGGTATTGAGAATTGGAAATTGAGTCCAAAATTGCATGAAAGAATAATGACTGAATACAGAACCTACACTCAATAAATCTTTTTTATTTTATTGAAGAAAAGAAATCAAAAGGAAAGATGGGACTATGGCAAACAACATAAGTTTCTCTTAGTTTCGTCTTCAGCTATATCAGAAACTTCCAGTTCCTGAATGCACTCAAGAATTCAAAGAATTCTTGACGTTAGGAGAATGACTTAGGTCTTCCACGATAATTCTTTTACCAATCTCGTCCAATAATTAATCTATGCCAAAAATAGCAATTTTCCTGCATTCAATCAGTCCGCCTCCGAAAAGATATCTATAACTCGCTGAATAGATTACACTATTTAATTAAGGCTCAACTCTTTCTATCCCGTTAGTATCATCAAAATCAGTATCAAAACTCACAATCTGCCCAGACTTCGTGCTTAATGCGCTCTGCAAAACAAGAGCATCTTCATAATCCAGACCATATTTTTTTCGATAATTTATCACGCGTGTTCGAGTAAACGAAAGATTTATATATGATATTGTGTTATATAAAATTATATATAAGGTATAATATGAAAGAAGAAACAATGGTGCTCGCTAAAACAAGGCAGGTCGGAGGGTCTCTAGTAATAACTATTCCCTCTGAACTTGTGAAACTTCAACAACTTCAACCTGACCAGTTTG
>DATDXZ010000011.1:0-14273 GCA_035289145.1 Candidatus Nanoarchaeia archaeon | reverse complement strand
GCAAACAACCTCTGCGAAGATATCTGCTCCCGCAACAATTCCGCATTAGGCAAAACATCGCTGCATTGAAGAGGCTAAACATTCCTAGAGGAATCTCTCTTGTAAACAAGAGAAATCCTCTTTTAACTATGGCTGTCTATTCCCAACGTAAGTTTTATTAACTCCAAAAAAAGGAAAACACCTAATGAGAAAAGAGTTAGGGAAAAAAGGTGCCATTGAACTTTCTATGAATACTATTATTATTGTAGTTATAGGTATCACTATTCTTACTTTAGGCTTGCGCTGGATTTATGGTATATTTGGTGGTCTTACAGAGCAAAGTGATAAAATTAAAACGTTGTCAGAAGATCAGATTACTGCATTATTTGGTGCAAGTGACAAAGCAGTCAATATTCCTACAAGTATCGTTCGTGCCCAGCAGGGAAAAGAGTACAACCTTCGCATCATGATGCGCAATATCGAGCAATCGCAGCACACATTCAAGTACGCAGTAATTGCAGAAGAAGGAAATGTTCCTGCAGCCAGTGTTCGTTGGTATAACAAGGAAATTAAACTAACATCAGGTCAAGGATTTGAGGATATTATCACGTTTAACACAAAAAACTATGCTTTAGGTACATACAGATTTAGAGTCATGTTAACCTGCAGTGATTGTACGCCAATCCAAGAAGAATCTGCCCCAGTTATTCTAGAAGTCGTTACGAAATAGCTTTTTAAAGGAAGAAATACTTGTTCTTGCTATGATTAGCCTGTCTGGATTGGATGTGAAGTATCTAGTAAGAGAGCTCAAAGAGCTAGAGAACACTATCGTAGAAAAGGTCTATCAGACAGGGGAAAAAGAAGTCATGCTCGCATTGCACAGTTCTGGAGCTGGAAAGAAGCTTTTAAAAATTGTAGCAGGTCAGGCGGCATATCTTGCAAAAGAAAAAGGAGAAACAAAAGAAACTCCAACGTCATTCTCTATGGCGTTAAGGAAATATTTGAGACAGGCAAGAGTAGTGGAAGTAGTCCAGGCAGAGCTTGAGCGTATTATAGAGGTAAAATTTTCCAATGATTACAGGTTGATTTTAGAATTATTCAGTAAGGGAAACGTAATTTTAATAGATAAAGATGGAAAAATAACAGTAATATTAGAAAGACAAGAGTGGAAACATCGGACCTTAGAAAAAGGAAGAGTCTACATCTATCCTCCTCCAACAATCAACCCTTTCAAGTTATCTGAAGAGGAATTCAGAACTAGGTATAACGAGAGTGACAAGGAGAGTGCAGTCAAGGTTCTCGCTACAGATTTCGCTTTGGGTGGAAAGTACGCTGAAGAAGTCTGTGCCCTGGCAAAAATAGATAAGCGAGTAAGAAGGATTGACACGATCAAAGTATGGAAAAGTATTCAAAGCTTGGAAAGCAAAAAACTCCGGCCGCATATGATTGCTAAGGGATTAAAACAGCAAGAAATCGTTCCCATTGATATGGTATCTGAACCTGATATAGCAAAACAATACTTTAACACGATTAGTGAAGCTCTTGAATCTTATGAAAAAAACTTTGGTGAAGAAGTAGTTGAAAAACAAGAGGAAAAAGAAAAGCTAGAAGAATTAGCAAAGTTGCAGTTAGAACAAATCGCTCAATTAAAAAAAGAAACAGAAGACTTTAAAAAAATTGGAGACATGATCTACGCAGAATATGGAGAAATAGATGCTCTCATCAAGGAAGTACGGGAAAAGAAATGGAAAGTGCAAGATAAAAGAATTCTAGAGATGAAAAAAGCAGAGGGAAAGATTATTATAGAACTATGAAAATTTTCAACACGTTAACGAGAAAGAAAGAAGAGCTGCAACCTATCAAAAAAGGAGTGATTAGTTTATGGGCTTGCGGACCTACAGTCTATAATTATGCCCACATCGGCAATCTCCGCACGTACATCTTCGAAGATCTCCTAAAAAGAACTCTAATCTATGATGGTTTTAAGGTAAACCATGTCATGAACATCACGGATGTCGGTCATCTCACATCAGATCAAGACAGTGGAGAAGATAAAATGGAGCTCGGCGCGAAACGAGAAAACAAAACTGCTTGGCAAATCGCAGAATTCTACACCAAAGCATTCCAGCAAGATATGAGGAAATTAAATATATTACCTCCGACAAAATGGTGTAGAGCTACAGATCATATCAAGGAGCAAGTCGAGTTGATTAAACAATTGGAAAAGAAAAAATATACTTACAAAATTGATGATGGTGTTTATTTTGATACAAGTAAGCTGAAAGATTATGGTAAATTGGCAAAATTAGACATTCAAGGCTTACAAGAGGGTGCTCGGGTAGATGTTCGTGGTAAAAAAAATAAGACGGACTTCGCTTTGTGGAAATTCTCTCCAGTAGGTGAAAAGAGGCAGATGGAATGGATATCTCCATGGGGCAAGGGCTTCCCAGGATGGCATATAGAATGTTCAGCCATGGCTCAAAAATATTTGGGTAATCCATTTGACATTCATTGTGGAGGTATAGATCACATTCCAGTGCATCATACTAATGAGATTGCGCAGACAGAGGCAGCAACAGGCAAACCTCTGGCAAATATCTGGATGCATGGTGAATTCTTGGTCGACAAAGAAGAAAAAATGTCTAAATCAAAGGGAAATATACTCACATTAACCAAAGTAGAGCAAGAAGGATACGAGCCAGAAGTGTTTAGGTATGCTTGTTTGACAACACATTACAGAATGCCTTTATCATTTTCATGGGAAGCGCTAGCAGGCGCAAAGAATGCTTTGAATCACTTGAGAGAGAAGATAAAAAGTCTCACAAAAAGAGGCAAGAAAACAAAAGAAAGTGAGAAATACAAGATGAAATTCAAGGATGCTGTTAATGATGATCTCAACATGCCTATGGCGCTAGCAGCGTTCTGGGAAGCAATAAAAGATGAGACGCTGACAGATGCTGATAAAAAGGAAATTGTCAGGGAAGTAAACAAAGTATTCGGGCTTAATCTCACAAAGAAACAAAAAGCTGAAAAGATACCTACAGAAATAACCAAATGGGCTAAAGAAAGGGAAAAAGCAAGAAAAGAGAAGAACTGGAAGAAGGCGGATAAGGCAAGAGACAAGATCAAAGAGCTAGGGTACGCGATCGAAGATAGTGAAAATGGATTCAAAGTCAGAAAAATATGAAAGTCACTATAGATATTTACAAGTCAGTGCAGGATAATGCCTCATATTACTACGAGCGTGGCAAGCGCTCTAAGAAAAAGATAGAGGGTGCTGAAAGAGCATATCAAGAGACGTTGAAAAAAATACAAAACGTTGAACTGAAAAAGAAAAAACCAGTATATGTGGAAAGAAAAAAGCATTGGTTCGAAAAATTCAAGTGGTATATTTCTTCAGAAGGAAAATTGGTCATTGGTGGAAGAGATGCTACTACGAATGATATGATTGTCAAGAAATATTTAGAGCCTAATGATCTAGTGTTTCACACACAGTTGAAAGGATCTCCATTTGTAGTGATAAAGACTGAAGGTGCAAAGCCAACAGCGCAAGAAAAAGAAGAAGCAGCCATATTCTGTGCAGCAAATTCAAAGCAATGGAATGCGGGCATTAGTCTCGCAGATGTCTATTATATTAAGCCGGATCAAGTAAAAAAAGAATTTGGTCTTCCTAAGGGATCTTTCATGATTTACGGTGATCGAACATATCTCAAAGCGTCATTAGAACTGGCAATAGGCGTTACAAAAGACAATATGGTGCTTTGTGGTCCATTGACTGCGATTAAGGTGCATTGTAAAAACATGCTTTTAGTAAGACAGGGTTCTATGAAAAAGAGCGATGCTGCAAAGAAAGTAAGATATTTTCTTCATCAAAAAGAAAAAATAGATATTGACTTGAATGAGGTTATGCAGGCATTGCCTCCTGGAGATTGCGATCTAAAAGAAGTATGAAAAAAGTTCTGGCAATAATTTACAAAATAGAGAAGAAACAGAGAAGATTCTTAATTCTGCATAGAAAACTGCGATGGACTGGTTGGGAGTGTATGAAAGAGACCATGGAAGAGAATGAAAGTGAGGAAGAAACTCTCAGGCGTGGTATTAATGAGGAAATTGGTGTTGAGAGAGGAGATATAAAAAAACATATTCCAATAAACATTAAATTGACAGATGGATCAGCAATAGAAAAAGCATTTCTCGTTAAAATAGATGCAAAAGAAAAAATAGATATCATAAAGAATAAAAGTAAGGAGCATGATGCTTACAAATGGGTTTCACAAAAAGAGGCGCAGAAACTGTTGGCTTATAAGAATATAGTAAAAGTAATGAATAAATTAGTAAGAGGTTAATTAGCTGCAAAAAGTCCAGTAATTCTTCTAGCGAATTGAGTGATAATTCTAAAGAGAGTGTTGGGTTGCCGTGCTGGTGGTAGTTCTGCTATAGGTGGTGCTAAAGGAAGGAATTCGCTTCCCCTACCGCCCCCTCCTCTGCCAGACCCATTATCACTGCCGTTGCCACCGCCAGTGCGGTTCTCACAATCAAAATTGATAAGACATTCATCAATATTTGTTCCATTGATAGTGTTGTTAATCCAAGTACATGCTCGGTTGACACAGGCGAGATGAGTAGTATTAGTCATATTGGTGCAGTTGTCATTATTGGTACAAAGATCAAATCCAGTGCCGCTAACAGGAACACAAGCTTGGTTGATGCATGCTAAATGTGTTAGATTAAAAGTAATAGTTCTATTTGCGCGTACTGCTTGAATTAGGTTGTCAGGTGTATTGTTTATACATTGAGTATTAGAAGTACAAAGATCAACAGTATTGTTAAGAGTATTATTGACAGGAGCACAGGCTTGATTGACACACTCAAGATGGGTTCCATTGCTCATGTTAGTATGATTGTCAGCAAAAACTGTGATTGATAAAGAGCTAAAAGAAGTAAGAACATAAATCGCTGTAAAAAAAATAAAAGATATAGTCCACTCACTCTTTTGCATAATGATAAAAATAGTGGGGAATATATAAACATTTCTAAAAATCTGGGAAAGAAGGTCTAAAAAGGAGGAAAAACCTTACAGAAATCTTTTTAAAGCATCCAAAACCCTTTCTTTATACAGGTAACTATTATGACAACCATCTACGATAAAAAGCCTCAAGAAGTTATCCAGAAGACTGCAGAAAGCCTCAAGAAAGAGATAGTTATGCCAGGATGGGCTAAATTTGTTAAAACAGGTCATGCAAAGCAGCGTCCCCCAGAAGATCAAGACTGGTGGTACAAGCGTGCAGCATCTATTCTAAGAAAGATTTACCGTCACGGTCCTATTGGCACTAATAAATTAAAGAAAAAATATGGCAGTAAGAAAAACAGAGGTCATAAACCAGAAGCATATCAAGAAAGTTCTGGAAAAATCATCCGTGTTATTTTACAGCAATTAGAACAAAAGCAATTAATTAAGCAAGAAGCAAAAGGCGTGCATAAAGGAAGAGTCATCGCTCCAAAAGGAAAAAGCTTTTTGGACAAGATCAAGTGAACATGAGTCAAGAAGATATTCAAAAACAAGTCGAGTGGCAAAAACAAGTCCATATGTTGGAAACCACAGTCAAACAATATCTCGTAAAAGACGCAATCACCAGATATGGTAACATCAAAGCAGCACATCCACAAAGAGCAATACAAATCATCACGATCCTCGCGCAGCTCATCGAGTCTGGTCAAATCAAGGAACAACTAAATGATGCGCAGTTCAAGGAAATCTTGCTGAAATTGCAAGAACCAAAGCAAAATACAAAAATTAGCTGGAAATAAACAATGGCAAGATTCAAACAACCGGGTAAGAAAAAACGCTTAGCGAAGCGTGGACGTCAAACTAAGTGGGCTCCTTTTTGGACAGTGCCAAAAATATACGGCAAGGGGCGTCGTGTGCACCCAGGAAGACACACAGCAGTGAAGCGATCCTACAGAAGAAATAACATCAAGGTATAACTATGGCAGACGAACAAACTTTCAATATCCCGTTAAGAAAAGAATTCCAGAAAGTGCCTAGTTGGAATAAGGCAAAAAAAGCAGTTAAGGCTACTCGTGCTTTCTTGATCAAGAAAACAAAGTCAGAAAACGTATTATTAGGCAAACATTTGCATAAAGAACTAATGAAACATGGTCGTCAAAATCCTCCGCATCACGTAAAAGTGCGTGTATGGAAAGACGGCGAGAAGATGAGGGCTGAGCTCATAGATGCTCCTCGTGAAGAAAAGAAAGTAGAAATTGTAAAAGGTAAAAAACCTGCTGAAAAAATAACTGAAGTAACAAAGACAAAAACAGAAGAGCATGATAAAGCTGAAGCAGAAGAGAAGAAAAAAGTGCTAGCGCATGAAAAAGTGCAGCACAAGGAAAAGCATCCTCTTGAAGAAGGCAAATTAGAAGACAAAAAGATCATGGAAAAAGAAAGGCATATGAACATTCGCAGTCACGGTCAAAAAGCAACACACGAAAAGACGAAGTGAATTCACAGAACACCTAACTTTTTCTAGTTCATATATTTAACATGGGTTCATAGAAAAGAGTTTTCTAGAAAAGTTAAGGCATCTTACTATCTATATACTGTTCTATGTCTTTCTTCATTTTAATATTCAATGAAAGTTCTAATCCATAATGAGTTGGTTTCCCTAAAATCCATGCTTGTTGCATGAGTGCTTTGACAACCTTGCTTATAACATTGGAATCTCTAGCATGTCCAGGTAAGCCTTTCTGCATATTGTTAATATTGGTGTGTTTTCCCATCCAACAGCGCATATCTACAAGTTTACTTAGTATGTGTAGCTTTATTTGCTCGTAAAACGCATCTGAGACCATAAACCTATAAAACATAAACTCCTATTTATAGTTTACTATTCGATACCTTAAAGATTCATTTCGAAAGGTTTATATAATGCATAAGATTTATATCTCTTCATGAAAGAAGAAAGCATATTTGTAGAGTATTTCGGAGGTTCCCCTTTAGTGAGAATTATGAATTTTCTTATCCTAGGCAAAGACTTTGACTATTCGATGACAGAGATAGCGGAAGGAGCTGGAGTTGGTTGGACGTCCTTTACCAGAGCATGGAAAAAACTCCTAGATAAACAGGCGGTAGCTCATACTCGGGACATTGGTAGGGCTAAGCTCTTTCGATTAAATATGCAGGATCCTACTATCCAAAAGCTTGTACGCTTACACTGGGAGATTCTTAAAGAAGAAACCAATAAGATGTTGGCTAAACCTGTACCTATTGAAGCATAACGAATCGCTATAAAGTAAAATATAAGTCAAAAATTTGGTAGTTCTAAAAAAAGAGCAGCTTTAAAAGAGACCTATTAGTCTTGAGTAGATGGAAGAAAAGCTGCCTTTCGAAAAAGAAGAAAGAAAAGTAGTAGTAAAGAAAGAAGCATCAACTAACACAGAGTGGGGCTGCAAACCTGAAGAAAGATCTGTTGAACAATTGATAAGATACGGTTTAATCAATCTTAACAAACCATCAGGTCCAACGTCACATATGGTAGCAGACTACGTCCAAAAAATCTTGAGCATAAAGAAATCTGGTCACAGTGGGACCTTAGTGCACTAAGCAAGGAAATCCCAAAGTAACCGGAGTTCTCCCAATAGCTCTCGATGATGCGACACGCATAGTGCAAGCTTTGTTACCAGCAGGAAAAGAATACATCGCTTTAATGAGAATTCATGCAGATGTACCTGAAGCAGAAGTCAGAAAAGTATTCACGCAATTCCAAGGAAAAATCATGCAGCTCCCGCCAGTTAGAAGTGCGGTCAAAAGGCAGTTACGTCAAAGAGAAGTATACTACATGAATATTATTGAGATCAAAGAGAACTTCGTCTTGTTCAAGGTAGGTTGTGAAGCTGGAACATATATCAGAAAATTAATTCATGATATGGGTAGGCAATTAAAAGTAGGGGCGCATATGGCACAATTAGTCAGAACAAAAGCAGGTCCATTCACAGATCATAACTGGGTAACTTTGCAAGATCTCACAGATGCTTACGAGTTTTGGAAGCAGGGAAACGAAAAAGAAATTCGACGGGTGATTCTTCCGTTTGAAAAAGCAGTGGATCATGTCAAGAAAATATGGATCTTCGACAATGCAGTCAATAATGTCTGTCATGGTTCCTCTTTAGGTGTTCAAGGGATCAGCAAGCTCAACACTACTATTCATGCTGGAGAGCAGATCGCTGTTATGACTTTAAAAGGAGAATTGGTAGCTCTAGCGAAAGCAGCTGTAAGTAGTCAAGAGATGGTCAGTAAGGAAAAAGGTCTTGCGGCAATTACAGAGAAGGTCTTTCTGCCAAGAAATATTTACACTACTAATAAGTAGTCAATAGTAGAAAAGCTTATAAAGAGTAAACATTTGTGAAATTTAGAGATAATAATGAAGGAGTGTACCATGGTAACATTCAATGATTTATCGAGGATATGCAGAGGTGACCGTTCAAGAAGATTGCTTTCTGTAATGCTTGAAGCAGCAAGTCTATATGAGGTGAACGTTTCAGCAGATGATATTGCAAAAGAGCTTCAAGAAGCTGGAATACCTTGTTTTACCAAACATGAATCACGACGAATAGGAGAAGCTCTAGAAAGACTCATGCCGGATGGAAAATATAGTCCATTAAAAGGTCTGTCGAAAAGAGCTGAAGGTGGAAGACAAGATAATCATCAAAGAGTTACAAACTTAGATAGATTTTTCTACCAAGGTCAATAATAAAAGCATATAAGCTCTTCTTTTGCTCTTGTTTTCTATGCGGCTCGTAAAAATTACTCGAGAATCAGGCATTCCATTAATAGGCCATATAGCATTCGGCATAGTAGTGCGTCCAAACTCAAATCTCATTCAAGTGCGTGCAACAACAGTTTGTAACATGAATTGTATCTTCTGTTCTACAGATGGCGGCCCTTATTCGACATCGCACAGAACGCATTATACAGTGGATGCTGATTATTTAGTGGAATGGATTAAAGAAGTTGTCGCAATCAAAGGACCAACGCATATTAATTTAGATTCAGTGGGTGAGCCGACTGCGTATCAAGAGTTAGAGACATTGATTACAGAGATTAGAAAGATTTCAGACATTAGTTTTATCTCCATGCAGACCAATGGCACCTTATTGACAAAGGAAAAGATTCTAGCATTGGAAAAAACAGGGCTAAATCGTATACATCTCAGCGTCCATTCATTTAGTCCTATACTCAGCAAAGAGCTCTTCGGAAGTTCGCAGTATAATATTTTGACCATTGAAGAAATAATCAAAGTGATCAAGAAAACAAAAATAGAATTGATGTTCACGCCTGTCTGGCTTCCAGGAATCAATGACAAAGACATGGAAGAAGTAATCCAGAGAGGAAAAGAGCTCAATATTCCAGTAGCTATGCAGAAATATGAGGAATACAAGTATAGCAGAAAGATCAAGAAGATAAAAAAAGCAAATTACTACAAGTTCTATAAGCAGTTGAAGGATTGGGAGAAGAAATTTGGCATAAAATTAGTATACAAAGCAGAAGATCTGAACGTTACAAGGGCGAAAAATCTTCCTTTAGTCTTTGACGTGGGAGAGAAGATTAACGCAGACATCAAGGCTCTCGGTTGGATGGAAAAACAGATGATTGCTGTCTCTAGAAACAGATGCATCACTATAGCAGATTGTAATCGAAAAGTAGGCGACCGTGTGAATATCAAGATCACTGAAAATAAGAATAATATTTATCTCGCGGAGATGCTCTAAGTGGATAAAAAGTATATAGGCATGGTGACTGAAGGTATAGAAGATATTGCTGCAGAAGAAGTGCATGGAACTATAAAAGAGAAAAGAAGGATTCTATTTGAAAAAGAAGCAAGAGAGTATCTGACGTTAGACACAGTCTATGAGTTGGAAGAAGAATTTACATTTGAAAATCAAGAAGATATTCTCAATGCGGTGAGAAAAAAGAAGTGGGACATCAAAGAGCCGTTTCGAGTGACTTGTCAAAGAGTAGGCAATCATTTGTTTACAGCAAACGACGTTGAAAAAGATTTGGGAGAATTAATTCACGAACAAGGATATGTAGTCAGTCTCAAAGAGCCTAAGACAGTAGTGTTTGTAGATATTCAAGACAACAAGTGTAGTGTGGGAAAATTAGTCAAGAATAATATAGAGAAGAGGGCTTATCGGGTGCGAAGAAATAGTACAGCTATAAGCGCTTCATTGGCTGCGGCGATCATTAAAATAGCGAAAATAAATTCAGAAGAGAGTATGCTTGATCCTTTATGCAAAGATGGTGTTTTGGCAATTGAAGCAGCGCTTCAAGGTATACAAGAAGTGCATGCTGAAGATCCTTTGGAAAATAACGTAAGAAATGCAAGAATAAATGCAAAAATGGCAAAAGTGAAAATTGATTGGGAGCCGAAAGAAGAGATGATTGATTATATTATCACAAATCTTTGGGTGCCTGCTAAATTCGAGAACGCAAAACAATTCGCAATTTCCTTCTTAGAAAAAAACAAGAAAAGAATAAGGAAAAAAATGATAATTATAACAAATTGGAGCGGACTAGAAAAGAAAATGCCCAAAGATTTGAAGATAGAGGAAAAAAGAGTGATTAAAAGAGGAGAAATAAAAAATTATATTTTCTGCTTAACGAAGTTTGTTGGCTAAGAGATCAATATCTGCTTGATCAATCACATTATCACTATTGAAGTCTGCTTGTTGGAGGTATATTTCATAAGAAGCAAGATCCATGACGTCTTGAAGATCTGCTGAAGTTATTGTTCCATCAAGATTAAGATCATAGGAAACATCGTCTATTGTTTGGACAGCTGCGCCCGTTATGGGAAGTGAAAAAGAGGCGCGATGAGAAAAGAAGCCTAGTAGAAGAATCAAGAGTGCTGAAAGAATCACCTGTTTTTGTCCCATGTAAAAAATACTGGGAAAGAGCTTTAAATAGTTTATGGAGAAGAAAGTTTGCATTTGAGATCAACCATAAAAAGGACTTGGGGCTTCATATTGCGATCTTTATAGATCCAGTCAAAGTGTAAGGTTTTAGTTCCGAATCCTGAAATAGTTGCTTGAGCAATATAGCGAGGAGTGTGGTAAAAAGTATAATACTCCGAATCGCAAGTTTCCATCCAGAAGCTATAGCTTTCATGTGTTGCAGCAGGAGGATTCAATGCTGCTCTGCTGATGCCGGCCCATCTGAATAGGTCAGGATCATTAGTTACATATTGTTGAGAAGCATCTGCATAGCCTGAAAAAGTGCCTGTAGCTTCGTGACAGGAGCGTCGAAGATTAAATGCTTGATTATTATTCGTTCTCCAAGTGCCGCTAAAAGTGCAAGATTGTACGAGTCGAGGAAGTTGAAGTATTTCAGAGCCGCTTCCAGTAGACAATCCATGATTGGGTTGCATAGTCAAAGAAACATAATTTCTGTAAAGAGAAGAAACAGCATTCCCTGTAGGATCATTAATCATGTTGAACGAAAGATAGCATAGAAGAAAAGTAGAAAATGCAAACAAAAACAAATAAGTAATCTTCAATTCATACACCTCAGGTAAACAGAGGGAAGAAGTAAATTATATAGCTTGTGGTTGTGCAATAAGAGGTTGTGTGACAGGTTGTTGTGTTGGAGAAGAAGATTCAGTGTAAAACGTTTTGATTTCACAAGAGGAAATAGGATAAATTTTCTTCAATGCTGTTTTCATTTCCATCTGAAGCTTGTTGCTGATAATGAGTTGGAATAACTCCACTAAAGAATATTGTGTGAAGATTTGTCGAAGATGTTCTTCAGCCTTTTTGCGAAGGGAAGTTAAAGTAGAATTATTGACTTTGTTTCTGGTAAAAAGCACTGGTTTGATGCGGCAGAGATGACTGTCTCTAGTCGTTATCAGGAAAGACTCTTCCATTTTATTCGAAGTCTTGCGAACAAGGCGTTTCAAGAAGGAATTATTCAAGGAGTAGTGGACTAACGAAGCAATAGCAACATCACCTTTGATCTCTGTGATGGCAAAATGAACTGTGATAGACTGTTTTTTAGGATCATTAATAAGAGTCATTAAGTTTAAGTGGAGATGTCTTCCCATGAGTTCAGCAGGCTCTTCAGCTAGAGTTTCTCCTAAATGCATCTCTTGGAAATCTTTGGTTGCGATGACAGAATACCACTTTTTACGCTTCTTTCTGTCTGCTGCTGTTGATTGTGTTGCCATAGTAATGAGTGCCCAAAAAAGGACTTATAAAACTTTCTATAGAAAGCAGAGTCTAAATATGCTCTTCTATGAGTTGTTTTCGTAATTGGTCTAAAAGAGTAACAGTAAAAAGATCTTCCTTGTCTTGGGGAATAACTGCTCCAGCCGCAATAGGGTGGCCTCCACCTTGCCCGCCTGTTAAGGTAATAGTGTCATGCATCAAGCGGCGTAAGTCTGGCCCTCGTTCGCTGTCTCCACTAATGCGGCAGCTGACTTTGACTTCACCACCTAAAGTATGGCTCAATCCAATCAAGACAGTGCCTTCAGGATATAAGCTGCTCTTGGAGAGTAAAGAAGTGACCACACCAATTAAAGAATCACGAATAGCAGTTTCCGCTTTGATAAGTACATAAGTTTCTTGTTCAAGGACAGCTTTGCCTCGTTGCTCATAAAACCATCTCAGTGCAGAAGTGATTTCCCGATGATAACTAGAGAGTATTATCATAGCCTTTTCCAAGGAGAGGGTATCGCCAAGGCAAGCACCGAGTGCATAAGAAGATTTATGAGTTTTGCCGCAGGCATTAAGCAAAGTCGCAAATTCTCTTGCGTCATGTAAGGGAGTCTCCATTTTTTCTCTAGGCAATAAGTAGATTGGCCCAAATAACTTTTCAACAGTGTCTAAGCCTCCTGCTTTTCTAACTAAAATACCATCAAAAAGACGTTGTAGTTCTTCTCGATGAAGCTGATGAAGCCACCTATATCCTGCGCTGTCGCGGCTAGGAATATGTAACTCTTCCAGAAATGCCAAAGCTGCACGTTCATTACCAGTAATAGAGGGCAAATAAGGATTAGTGCATTGGCTTAACATTTTATACAATGGTTTTGTTCGAGCACCGAAGAGACGAATGCCTTCTTTGACTTCAATCAACCCTAAGTCCACAGCGTCTTGCAAGATGTCTTGGTTCATGCCTTGGAAGCCATAATTTTCTTGTGCATCACCTAAAGCTCCGACTAGTCCTAGAACACTCAGGTCTCTATTGCTGGAGTTCAAACAGCAGGCAAACAAATAAGCAACACCTGAAGCAGAAATGTCCTTTGTGCCATCCATGCCTGCAAGATAAGGATTCACATGAACAACAGCATCTTCTTGCACGACTGCTTTGTCAAAATAATGATGATCCAAAACAAAAAGATATTTGCCAGGAAGATTACTGGTTAAGGGAGTGAGCATATTGGCTCCCAAATCTAAGAAAAAATAGGTGCCGTAAGGTTCACGTTGATAAGATTGAATAAGATCTAAAGTAAGTTGTCCGACAACACTGACATTACAGGTTCTTCCTTCTCGATAAAATGCTCTCAAAAGTAAGGCAGCTGCTGCAATCCCATCCGCATCATAATTAGCTATAATGCGAATCGGCTGCGTAGTAGGAAGCTGCTTAAAACGAGCCGCTGCTTGCTGAACGTATGCATAGAGATCCAATGTGTGAAACCCCCTTTGATAGAGAAGAGAACTTATTGTTCTATTAAAATCTTTGCTTTAGTTCTGTCGTATTTCCAATCAGTAGTGAGAACATCATTGCGTTTGTAATATTTGACTAGTCGTCCAATCTTGCTTTCTAAGAGGCGCAGTCCGCGTTTTGCTGGCATGTCCTGCTTATTGACTTTTAAGTGCTTCATCAAAGCAATATCATTTTTAATTAGAGCCTTCAAATCATCAGGTAATTTGCTGACGATGTTGTGTTCTGTCAAAATACGAGCAATAGGTTTTTTAGTGATGGCTTGAACATCAGGAATGCCGTAAGTATCACGTAATTCAATGCCAATAGTACTGGCAGTTTTTCCAGTTTTAGCAATTTTGACAACGAGCTGTTCGACAGTTTTATCATCATAGGTTACCCAGGCAGGTTTAACTCGAACAACAGGTCTCTTGCTGCCGCTCTTGCCTTTCTTTCGGGAATAAAGTCTTGCCATGTAAGAAAGTCATTCTGAAAATGGTTTATAAAGATTGTGCTAAGTTTTTGGGAAGAATTAAACCACCCATACAGCGTTGTTGGAAGACTTTTATATCATCGTGATGAATTGCTTCAAGACCGT
>DATDXZ010000010.1:0-6389 GCA_035289145.1 Candidatus Nanoarchaeia archaeon | reverse complement strand
GATGAGAGTGGATGTATAGAAAAAATGTACATTTTAATGTACATTAAAATTCACTCAACGCTTTAAGAAGAACAAAGGAGAAAAAATATACGATGAAAAAGATAATTTTGATACTTGGCTTAAAAGAAATACCCTCCCCCACCTTGAATTGGGAATCTCGCAAGATATAAAGAGTCACTTGTTTTTTGGAGGAGCACCTCATCAGCTCTCGTTTTGCAGAATAGCTGACCAGAGAGTTTTTGAAAATTATGGTCCTATTGGTCCTGCTGAAGGAAAGTATCATAGAGTTGTTCAGATATTATCTATGCCTGCAAATCATGGAATGCCTAGCAGCATATTAGGTGTCTCTTTTTTCAGTGGCACAAAGTTGTCGTTTTCTAGTGAGACAGTTTAAAAAAAGAGCGTTTGTCTTTTTTTAGTGACTTGGTATATAAAATTACATGTATAAAAAAATATCGTTTTCAGGTGTTTATGAATATATAAAGAATTAAGATCTATTTTATTCATGAGAACGCAGACTATTGCAATGGCAGTACCTTGCAGACGGTGCGGCGCACTCTTTGACTTGAGCTATGACCTTGCTCAATACGGCGAAGGCATGGCTGTTGAAGAAGTGATGCGTACACTACGCACGAAGCAGATTGCGAGAACTGCTCTCTGTTGGGATTGCCGATCCTAATAGGGCTATTTTTATTTTCATTTATTTTTCTTTCTTAGAAAGAAATATATTTGTCTTCATAAGATTTATTAATCGACTTTTGTGTGAATTTACATGGATCTTCTTATTGCATTGATACTTGCGGTTGTGCAGGGAATTACTGAGTGGTTTCCTGTTTCAAGCTCAGGTCATCTTGCATTACTCGAACTGTTGTTTGGTTATGATGAGGGTTTGTTTTTCGGAATTGCTTTGCATTTTGGGACGTTAATGGCTGTTTTTGTTTATTTTGGGCGAGACATCACAAATATTCTGCGAGAACTTTTATCTTTACGCTTTCAAACACCAGATGGTAGACTAGGAGTCCTGCTAGTAGTTGCTAGCATTCCTGCTGCAATCTCTGGCTTTTTGTTGCGCGAGATTATTACACAGATTTCTGGAAATATTGGTATGCTGGCTCTCGGGTTCTTAATTACAAGTATTGTTCTACTTGTTGGTTCTGCTGCGCCCAGACTAGCTAAGAGGCGTCTTGGTATTGGAGGAGCTTTGCTCATTGGATGTATGCAGGTATTCTCTTTATTTAGAGGTATTTCACGAAGTGGTACGACTATTACTGCTGGTTTGTTGATAGGATTGCCTGAAAAAGAAGCTGTGAAATTCTCTTATTTACTTTCTGTGCCTCTTATTCTTGGTGCAAATATAGTCTCGGTTGGGAATAGAACTCTTCCTAGTGAATTGCTTTGGGCAACATTGTTAACATTTATTGTAAGTTTGTGCGTTATGCATTTTTCTTTTATTTATGTGCTTAACAGAAGGGAAAATTTGAGATGGATTGCAGGATATGTATTGTTGTTGGCATTGGGAGTCGGGGCTTATGTTATTTTAGTGTGATGTAAGGGAGAACATTCTAAGAAAGTCTTAGGTCCTGAAAATTTTATATACTTGTAAGATTTATTTGTTGTATGTACACTTTTGTTGTGGCAAACATCAAGACTGAAAAAAAGTTGCGCGAGTATCTTTCCTTGAGAAACGATGTTAAAGAGAAGATTGATAGGTTGAGAATTGAGCCTAGAAAAGCCAATGGTGCTCATCCATTACATGGGGCTTTGGCAGGGAAATGGGCTTGTTGGCTAGGTTCAAACATTCGAATGATTTATCTTATAGATGATGAAAGAGAGGAGATTATCGTTATGGCAGTTGGAAGTCATAAGATTTACTAGTCAATAATTGAATTTCTTGAGCTTTCCTTTTTTGATGTTCTTTTCACTCAATTTAAGCTGGGTCATGAGGTCTTTGTCTTCTAGAATCTCTTTTTCTTCCAGAGCACGTATTTTATCACGTATTGACTCTCTAATAAACTCTGTTTTCGTCATGTAGTGATGTTTTTGCATCACTTTTTCTATTGCTATAAGGAAGTTCTCTTCGATTTTTAGGCTGACATTTTTCATACTACTATGTAGTATTAAGTAGTATTTAAAATTATTGCTTCTTTGGAAGATTATCCCACAACTGCTTTAATCCTTCTTATTCCTGCCGCTACTGCTTCTTCTTTTATGATCTTGAAATTCCCGATTTCAGAAGTATTGGAAACATGAGGTCCTGTGCAGATTTCTTTAGAGAACCAGCCAGATTTTTCTTTTTTGTCTTCGATAGTGTAAATTGAAACTAGCTCTGGATATTTTGCTCCGAATTCTGATTGGGCACCAGACGTAAAGGCGTCTTTGAGAGGTATTTCTGAACGAGTGACTTTTAGAGAGGATTTAATTTTTTCGTTCATAAAATCTTCTATCTTCTTTATTTCTTCGGGAGTGAGTTTGCGGGAAAAGTTGAAGTCAAAACGCAGACGTTCTGGTGTGATATTTGAGCCTTTTTGCTTTATATCTCGAGAGAGAGTACAACGGAGTGCTTCGTTTAGCATGTGAGTTGCAGTATGTAGTCTTTTTACTGCATCTGAATTGTCTGCAAGACCTGATTTAAACATTCCAGCGCTTGCTGTTCTTGAGAGGTCTTGGTGCTTCTGAAATTCAATATTATATTCATCTAAGTCTACATCTATTCCTCTTTCCTCTGCCAATTCTTGTGTCATCTCAATAGGGAAGCCATAACTTTGGAATAAGAGAAATGCTTCCTTTCCTGGAATTATTGTTTTTAGTTCTTTTGCTATTTCTTCGAATTTCCTGAGTCCTTTTTCGAGCGTTTGGTTGAAGCGAGACTCTTCTTCATCTAACTGTTGCGTTATAAACTGATGATTTCTGTGGAGCTCCTGATAATCTGGATAGATAGGAAGAACGGCTTTTGCTATTCTTGAGATGCAGGAAGATGTGATATTTAGGATGCGAGCATAACGGATTGCTCTTCGGATTAAGCGACGGAGTACGTATCCTTGACCGACATTTGAAGGTTTGATTCCTCTTTCATCTCCAAGGATAAATGTTGCTGCTTTAATATGGTCTGCGACAATGCGCATTGCACGCGTTTCTTCTTTGTCTTCTCCATATTGTTTATTTGAAAGAAGTTCGATTTCTTTTATTATTGGCTGGAAAATTGAGGAGAGATAATTGTCTTCAAGACCATTGAGAACTGCGAATGTTCTTTCTATACCTCCCCCGAAGTCTATATTCTTTTGTTTGAGCGGAATGTATCCAGATTTTGTTTTATCATATTGCATGATAACATCATTTCCTATTTCGACCCATCTTTCATCTGAGGGATCGAACTTTTTTGGAGCAGATTTATTTGAAGTCCAGTAGAACATCTCCGTGTCCGGACCACAAGGACCTGTCTCTCTTGCTGGACCCCACCAATTATTCTTTTTAGGAAGAAATGCGATGCGCTCTTTTGGAACACCTAAGGATATCCAGATTTTTGCAGATTCTTCGTCTTTTGGAGCATCTGAGTCTCCTATGAATACTGAAACTGCATATTTTTCAAGAGGAATTCTCAGAACTTTTGTGTGGAACTCAAAAGTGTATTTTATTGCATCTTCTTTGAAATAGTCGCCGAGAGACCAGTTGCCGAGCATTTCGAAGAACGTATGATGGATGGAGTCTCCAACTTCATCAATGTCGTCAGTGCGAATGCATTTCTGGACGTTGACAAGACGTTTTCCTAGAGGATGCTTTTGTCCTAGGAGAAAGGGGACAAGGGGGTGCATGCCTGCGGTTGTGAAAAGGACGGCGGGGTCGTTCTCTGGAATAAGAGAAGAGGAAGGAATATGCTTGTGAGCTTTGCTTTTGAAGAATTCAATGTATGCGTTGATGAGTTGCTGTCGGGAGGTTATTTGAGACATGAAAGAGTGGAGATAAAGGGGTTAATAAAATTTAGTGTTAAGAAACGTTTGCGCAAATTAAGTTCATAGTTGCTGAATTTGTTACAGATTTATTATTGTAATTTCTAACGTCACAATATGCTCCAAATTTTGGAACTTTTGTTTCATCAACGATTGCTTCTTTGCTCATCATACTTGAAGTAATATATATTTTTTCATAATATCTGTTCTGTATTTCAGGACTATCTGCAGAATTTAATCCATTTAATCTACAATCCACAAAAATTGGTTTCTTTCCTGCAGAGCATGCTAAAAAATGTATCGTCGTTTTTTCAGAGTAAGGGATATTGAAAGACTCTTCTGTACGCTCATATCCAGATATTCCTGCTGATCCTGGAATACCTTGTACACCTTGCACTCCCTGACTACCATTATTATCTTTTGACGATGTTAAAATATTATTATAAATTGCTATTCCTGATAATATCAAAGAAATCACTGCAATTACAAGTGCCCATGTTGTTGTTTTGTTCCACACTTTCTTTTTGAGTGTTTACTACTTAATAAACTTTTCTGTGGATGTTGAGAATTTTGCTCTTGTGAACGGCTCCCTGAGTGTCGCAAAGGCGCAGTCATAGGTTAGTTTCACGAGCACATCATCATAAGGTATTATTGCTTCCAGTATTAGGTCGATTCTCTGGCATTGTTCATTGTTTTCTCTTGCGAACAGACGAGGAGTTCTGTTCCTGGATGGTCGTACTACGTCTTTACACCATTGCTCTTCTACTGTTCTGTAGAATTGAATTATATTTCTGTTCGCTTCACAATCGATTGCTCCTGTAAACCTTCTCTTTACTATTGTCGGATCTCCTCCTACAACTGTGTCAGCTATTTCTCTAAGCTTGGCTCGATTCAATCCCTTGCTTCCAACAATTTCTACTTTTGCAGTATATTCTGGTTCTTTGACTGAATGTTTGAAGGGCATTTCTTCATATTTCCATCCTTTGTAAAAATCAGGCATATCAGGAGATACTATCCTTGGGCTCATCCAGTTTTTTCTTGTTTTTGTTTTTAGCGTATCTCTTGTTATTTGTACTAGTGTGGGGGTTAATGCCTGTGCCTCTGTGTATTTGTATCGAGCAATACGACAGTTATAGAGAATTAGCCTAATTTTGTTACTTCCTGTGGCTAATTCTCTAATGGACAATTAGAAAAACAGGGAACACAATCAACCTAATTGTCCATAAACGGAATCGTACAAGGTTCTTTGCTGTGGTAGAGGTGTATTGTTCCCAGAATTTGTGCGTCTGAAGATTCTACCTCTATTCTCTGCGTGCTGCACCCAAACCAGTTATATAGAGAACTGCGTAACTTATAGCCTTTTTTTGTACACAGTTCTCTAATACATCACTGCCAAAAAGTGTGCTATAAACAATGCAGTGATGTATATCTAAAGTCTATCTGCGTTACGTTCATTCTTTTTATTAAGAAGCGCGTTTAAATTCTTTTGTGTCCTCACTGCAAACTTGCAAGTTTCCTTCTTATTTCTTCTACTTCTGTTTCCAATGTCTGTTTCTTTTTATGAGCTGCTTCATGGTGACTATATTCGTGGGATTCATGTTTTACTGTTTTTGGCACGATAGCGGGCTTGGGCAGTAATTTCTCGAATAAAGCAAGTGAATCTTTTGCTTCAGCTATTTTGCTTTTTAATGCGATTTTTAAGAGCAACTCTTCAGCACGAAATGCTTTGAATGATTCATACCTCTTTATGAGAGATATAACATCCAGTTGCGCATGCAAAAGATTTTTCTCGCTAAAAACACACTCAGCCTGCTGGATTCGCACATGTTCAGGTCTCATATTATTCTATTTTCTCGAAGATTGTTTCCGTCACTTCTTTAATACGCGTTTTGATAGTCGCTAAATCTTTCTCCCAAGTAGTAAGTTCCTGCTCTTCACGCATTTTGGTCTCACGAATCTTGTGCAGAACTGCATCTATTTCTTCAAGCTTGTGACTTGTTGCTTCTAGTGCTTTCTTAGCAGAATAAAACTTGTCAATTTTGATGAATATATCTGAGTTCTTTGAGGCACGCGCAGTACGTGCTAATACAGGAGATACGCTCGGGATTGAGAATGATTGTGTATCTGCGACTGGAGAAAATTCCTGTCTTATCTGAGGAGGTATCTCTGAAATTTTACGTATAACTGGAGGAGAAGGTATTGGTTGTTGCGGTGACCACTCATCAACTTCAACAGTTTTTATGGCACTATTTGCTGTCTGAAGCGGTTGTCCGACAAGAGTATCCTCTGTACTCTCGTGCGTTATTGCATCTTTTATCGCACTTTGTGAAAATCCGCGTTGCATTGGAGAATCTGGAAACGAAGGTAGACCATGTTTTTCATTATCTTCAGCATCATCATTATCGTGCTCTACCGCCATATTCTTTTCCTGCAATGAAGGAGTAA
>DATDXZ010000009.1:0-4273 GCA_035289145.1 Candidatus Nanoarchaeia archaeon | reverse complement strand
TCAGTTGAGACATAATCGCATGAGGTGCAGTATCTTCTGCATTCTCCATTTCTCCAGCGACAACAATATCTATTTTCTTGATAATGGTCTATTTTAGTTACTGCATCTATAGTAAGCTGCGCTTTAAACTGAGTCTGTCCTTCACTAATGTCAAAAGAAGTAATCTTCTCATTGCCAATAAGATCATCGTTTGCATACACATAGAGGTAAGGAGTGATACTTTCTAAGCTGTAATCTGTCCTGCAATCTCCTGATGCTATTCCACTTGGCAATTCAGTTCTATAGTTGTATGCAGACTGTATTTTTCCCTGCTTATCGCAGTATAATTTATTTTCTTCTATAACTGAAGGCATAACGGCTAGAATCTTTATCCAAGCATCTTTAATCACTTCCTCGCTTTGCTTCTCTGTGCCAAAAGGTGCTTCATTTACTTGCAAGCGAGTATTCCAGAAAGCAACAAAGTCATGATTAGGAATTACTCTATTTCCATAAAGGGCAAGCGTTGTCAATGCTTCCTTTTCTTCCTTAGTTCCATCTACGTTATTAATCATACTACAAATTTCTGCCTGGGAAGCATCAAGATGAGAGCATTCAAGAGCGAGTACTGGCGATAGTCCCATAAAGAGAGCTACCGCCAGAATGAGTGCCTTTCTCATCGCTGTTAGAAGTTACCCAACAATAAGACCAACAATCATAGGTGCTGCCCAAATTACTACTAATCCAATAATAACATACATTGACATGCTTTTGGCATTGTCTCTCTTCTTTGGATCAGAACCACTTGACATATATGTTATTCCTGAGAAAAGTAATGCAATCCCTGCCACTGCTGATGCAATATATTTTACTAAGTTGTATATTTTCATCACTGGCGCAAGAATCTGGTCAAAAGTAGCCTTATCTGCATCGCTTGGTGCCTGATTGAAATCAACAGCAGCCAAAACAAGATTTGTTGTCATCAATGTCAAGAACAAGGCAAGGCCTATGATACTTACAAGTTGCTTATTCATTTTGTAACCTCCTGCAATTTAATTTTTGTTTTCATAAGAATTTTAGAAGGACTTTTCTTAAATAGAGTCTGGGTTATTTTTTGTGGCATAGAAATTGCAATTTTTAGTGTACTTTTTTGTGTCATTTTCATTGCAATAATTTTTGCACAAAATTTGACCCTACTTTTTATAAAGAAAAATAGTGTAAGAGAACTATGGAAAAGAAAGACGCTCTAAAAGAAAAGATTGTAGAGATTGTTTATGAAGATCCTAAATGGGTGCAAAAGCTTGTGCAGCTTTGGGAACAATCTAAACAAAAGAAGTCGGAGCAATATGCAGCAAGTTAAGCAGAGGAGTGGACTTTACTCTCTTCTTTTTAAGAGATTAGAAGAAATAAGATCCAAGTCTCAAAAAGAGATTATTCCCTTTCCTCTTATATTTGAAAAATTGTGCAGAAACTTTTCTATGTCAAAGCAAGAATGCTGGGAAGTTCTTTTTCTATTAAATGACTTTGGCGTAATTGAAATTGTAGCATTGCACGGGATCAGAATAGAAAAGTCCTTACTTTAGCTGCTGTTGAATGAATGTTTTAATATGGGATATAAACTGCAGGGCATTTGTTATCGATTCTTCAGATGGAGCCTGATTTGCCGTTGATATTGTATTGTATGTAAATTCAGATCGTTTTTTCTTTTCTTTTTCCATTATTTGTAACAAATCCCCAGCCATAACAAAAGTTGAAGTATAATACTTGAAAAGATGTCTATTCAACTTTCCAGTATCCACAAAGACATTCTTAAAACGATTGTATGCCTTGGTATGTATTTTTGGAGCTTTTACCTCTACTTTCTCCAAAAGTAAAGCTGCTCTTGCTGCATAAAAAATTGCGTAATAAGCATGGCTGATTACTCCATTGTAAAATGTAGAAGATGAGTGTATCTGAAATTCTTTCTTTAACTCTGGTTCTTCACTAACTCTCTTTAAGATCTGAGCCATCGTCAATTCATTATTCGCCCTGCTAAGCCATAAATTAACCCTTGAATCCATGAGTTATTGTCTCCTTAAGCATTGAATAATATGCAGTTCCCCCAACAAATATAAGGTGATGCCTGGCAAATTCTTTACCGTAATTTTCCTCATCATTTAATAGCATTTCAGTAAATTGTTTTCTTGTAAATGTGAATAGGTGAACTGGAGGCATACTTAATTGGCTTTCCATATTCAATTCGGCAGTGATACTTCTTGGATCAACACTATTGTCACAAATTATCACTACATCAAGATCAGATCGAGGAGTTTGCTTTTTCTTTGCATAACTTCCTGTAACAAGCAACACAAAAAAAGGTGTAATTTTCATGGCCAAATTACTTAACTTTGAGATTATCTCAAGTGGGACATGTTTGCTTGACCATGCATTATACTCCTCTAAGAATCCAATATATATTTGTGTGTTCAAGCTATTCCAATTTAGATTGTATAATATACTCTTACCTACTCTTTCGCTCTCAATTATTCTCTCCTTTTGTAATCTATGAAGTGCTCTATAAACATAACTGCTAGATTTCTTCCCAGAAAGCTTACAAATTTCATTAAAGGTAAGCCTCTTCCATGGCTTCTTTATGAAAACTGAGTCTATTGCATATTCCTTTGTTACTATGTTCATTTTATCTATCCTATATTTAGGTATATATTCTCCTATATTTAGATATTTATAAATCTTTTGTTCTTCGGAGATCATACAGCAACTCCCATGTCTTGGTTCTTTTCCTGCATCTTCTTCATTAATAAGCCCAGAACTTCCTTATCCTCAAGTAAAGATTCCATAAAAGTATGTACTTCTAGTTTTTGAGTTTCTTTCTTGAATACTTCCTTTTGAGCTTCTTCACTCAGGACAAAACTGCACATCTTGCAGAATTTATTTGTAGACTCATTTGCAGTCTTGCAGCGCATGCATACAATTGGTCTTGTAGGGGCTATTTTCTCCTCTTTTTCTATAATAATGCCATTTGCCTTAAGTATTGCCTCATCAGTTTCCTTTCCAGACATATGAATATATATAGATGCCATCTTGCTTCCCTGAGTCCATCCAAAGTATTGCTTCATTGCTGCTTCACTCATGATTGGGGCAAGATGTGTTGCTCTGCTGTGGCGAAGCAAGTGTGGATATACTCGTTTCTTGATTCCAGCTTTTCTTACTGCATCATTTAAGATTGTCTTAATGCGTGCATAACACAAGCATGCAGTATTTTGAGGGTTATACCATAAATATGCTTCTGGATTATCGTTTTTAGGATGCTCATTAATCCATGTCTGAAGATATGGTGCTGATGAAATAACTAATACTCTTCGTGCTCCTGTTTTGCCTTGCACTGCCAAACGAGCACCATGAGTCTCAAAGAACACATGCTTTATTTGCAGTGTGCCAATTTCAGAGACTCTACAGCCTGATTCAGCTAAGGTAGAGATAAGTGCCTTATCGCGTATACATTCGCAATTACGGATGATTGCATGCACTTCTTCCTCTGTCAAAAGCTCTTCTGGTAATTTGTGGCTTTTATTAGTGAGTGCAATACTGATCCATTTAACTTCGGGAGGATAAACCCCCTTATCAGTAATTCCGCGAATAAAACGATAGAACTTGCGGAGCATTACCTTGAATCCCTTCTTGCTTTCTGGAGCAAGCTCGCTTTGCTCAATTAATGAAATAACCTTTCTCAAGTCTGTTTCTGTTGCTTTTGTAAATGGCTTATTGAACATTCGGCTCAATTTTCTAAGATCAAGCAAATAGCGGCCAATCTTTGCAAATCCTATACCTTCACTCAAAAGATAATCAGAAAAGTTAAGTATAGTCTCTTTATTTTCGGCAGAAATCTCTTTTGATTCATTGACTAGTTCTATCTGTCGTTCAAATTGCCTTTTGTAGTTGTGCAAATCCATCTTGTTCTTGAAGGATTAGGCGTGATTATAAACCACGACCCCACACGCAAAGGGCTCTGAACTAATTATCTACGCCCCGACCGAGCTAAAGCAAATTGTTCCATACTCCTTTTTTGTAAGGGAACTGAACTTTTTGCTTACGCCCGCACCGAGCGAGCGGAAAAAGTCAAACACTCATCGAAAAGACGAGCGTTGTTTTTTCTTCTTACGCCCACGCCGAACGTGGCCAGATAATTCCATTCCCTCTTTTTGAGAGGAAACTAAATTTTTTCCCTACGCCCCAACCGGGGATCGAACCCGGATCCTCGCCGCGACAGGGCGATGTACTAGCCATTATACTATTGGAG
>DATDXZ010000008.1:0-4785 GCA_035289145.1 Candidatus Nanoarchaeia archaeon | reverse complement strand
TGCTCAAGCGAAGAGCAGGCAGCGCGGTACGTGCCGTAACAGTGCGGATGCAAAATAGAGAAGTAAGCTTCAAGATACTTGCATGCTCTGCATTGCGGAGAGCAATAAGTTCCCTATTCAGGGAACTTTTCTACAGAGCCGCTTCTTTTTGATGAAATACAAGCCTACAATGATCAAGGGAACGCTTAATGCTTGTCCCATAGTCAAGAACCAAACCATAGTTTCAGGCTCACGAACATATTCCACCAAGAAACGTAAAATCCCATACCAAAATAAAAAGAGTCCGAAGAGATACCCGTCCTTATGCTGCTTTTTGACATTGACTAACAAAATAGCGAAGATGATTAGATTTTTTACTGACTCATAGAGTTGTGAAGGATGACGGAAACCCTCGGCGCCTGGAAATTGGACAGCCCAAGGAACATTAGTTATTTTTCCTGGAAGCTCGCCGTTGAGAAAATTTCCAATACGACCTAAGGCTAAAGCCAAAGCAGTTGGAATAACAACATAATCACAGAGATGCAATAAAGGTATTTTCTTTTTTTTACAAAACAACCAAGTACTGAAAACTGCTCCCACTAAACCTCCATGAAAAGAGAGACCGCCGTGCCAAATTGCTATCAGTTCTGCTGGATGTTCCAGATAAAAGGGAAGATTATAGAAGAGAATTTCAAAGAGACGAGCACCAAGGACTACCCCTAGCATGAGATAGATAATATAAGTGTCAAGCTCCTGCTCTTGCATGTGGAGTTTCTTCTGGCGAATGAAATAGCGCAGCAAAAAATAGGCTAGAATGAATCCAAAAGCATAGATAATACCATAATATCTAATTTCCAGAGGACCAAGACTGAACACAACTGGATCAATAGTGTGGATAAACATCTTTTAGTCTTTATTTTCTAGGTTAAAAAGATTTCTCCCAGTCAGTAATCTCAATTTAATACACTCAGGATATATTATTTTCTATTAGCTTTATTTTTTTCTTGTCAGCATCAAATTCTACTATCGCGCCTACAGGAATAACTGTATTAGGGATATTATGTCCGAAGTCATTAGTCTTCAAGATTGGAAAGCTGTAATCTTTTGTAAAGTTTAGAAGTATATCTTCCATCTGTTCACTCTGCGGATTTTCTTCTTGCATCTCAAAAATAAATCCAACAATAACACCTTTGATTTTGTCGAACACTTTTTTCTCTTTTAGCTTTTTGAAATAACTTAAACATTTTTCTTTGTCTATTTTATATGCTTCTAAAAATAAGATAGAATCTGTAAAATCAGGCCAATATTCTGTATCTATCAATTTTAAAAGGCATCTAATGTTTCCTCCCAATATCTTTCCTGTTGCTTTTCCATTTCTTATTGTTTTTCTTTCCCCGTTTGCAGGGATTTCTCCCTTTGTATCTTTCATTAAGATTCGAACAAACTCATTTTTATCATATGCTGTTGGATTTCTACCAAACCCATACTTGACATCATTACCATGAAATGTAATCAAATTAGTTTTTGTGTTAATGGCATTTAACAAAACAGTTATATCGCTTATTCCAAGAAAAATCTTAGAATTACTTTTTATACTCTCAAAATCAATAAAAGGAAGCAGTTTCTCAGCGCTATCTCCTCCCTGAGAAGCTATTATCGCCTTAACTTTTACCTCTCTAAAGAACTTGTTAATATCTTCAGCTCTTTTCTCTGGTTTTTTAGCACTTATATTTTCTCCTAAGATAATTTTAAATCCCAAACCTTCTAGAAACTTTACCCCTGAATTAAACTGTTTATCCTTTTCAATATTTTCCAATGGATCTGATGGTGAAACTATCCCAATAAGATCTCCTTTCTTTAATCTTTTAAGAGTCATTATAGTATAGATAGGTACTTTCATACTTCTTTTTTCCTTTATGGACCTTATATTATTTGTGCTTTTTTAGTAATAAAGATTTGACGACATGTTTTTATAGCCTGAAACGAGTTTTTCCCCATGCACAAAAAGGTGATTCTTGCCAGCAGCTTCTTATTAGTCATTGGACTTTCCTTAGGCAGCCTGATCACCTTGCTGTTGCAAACTTCTTCAGAAGAACCTCTGCAACGACTGACGAATTATGATCATAGCGTTCAGGCAAAATTTGTCGCTGTAGACCAACAAGGAGAAGGCGTTGTCGCCGATCTTGTGACTGAAGTTCGTGACGGACAAGGACTAGTTTTAGTGAATGTCAACAATGTCCTGGCAGATGTGACCACCCAATACAGCGCCCGCTTGGCGACACAGGTTGCGAGCAATTTTACCAAGATTGATGTTTCTAATCTGGACATTATCTATAATCTCAAATCAGACGCTGGTGTTGTCGCAGGACAGAGTGCTGGATCGATCATGGCTGTCTCGACTATTGCAGCTCTGCAGAATAAACAACTTAGAGATGATGTCATCATTACTGGCTCCATTAACAAAGAAGGAGAAGTTGTCGACGCTGGCGGCTTGCGAGCGAAAGCAGAAGCAGCGAAGAAAGGCAATGCAAAACTCTTTCTTGTTCCCAAGGGCAGCGGTAGCTCTGCGATCAATCTAACCAGAATGTCACAGTGCAATATCTATCAAAACAAAGACTACTGCGTCATTTCCTATCCTGGAGAACTAGTCAGCGTCGGCGATGAATTTGATATTCAAGTCATTGAAGTCGAAACAGTGAGCGAAGCCATGAGGTATTTCCTATGATGCTTGGATACAAAATCAGAAGATTCTTCCGCGAGCGAGGATGGCTCTTGTTCTTCATTTGCTTAGCATTTGCTGGAGGATTTAGTCTAGTGTATTGGGGCAGCGAGCTTACAGGACTTACCTTGTATGATGCTCAACCTTCAAGCCCTTCACCTGACCGCGTGCTTCTTGCTGATCCTTTTGACTTGACAGACTATACTCTTGTTGATGTGGAGGCCTACGCTGAAGGTATCTTGTTCAAACATGCATGCCAGGGATTCTGGATCGCCATGCCATATGAAAAAACTTTCTCCATCAAACGTGGAGAGGTAGGAGCATTTGACATTCGACCTACACAACACGACTTGATGTATGATATTTTGACTAGCTATAACATCACGATGCACTATGCCCGCATGGAACGCGTGGAGCATAATTTTTACTATGCGACTGTTCTTCTCGAAGACGATGGAAAGATTTTACAACTGGATACCAGACCTAGCGATGCTTTGGGACTAGCCACGCGTTTGAAAGTGCCTATTTATGTCTCTAGTAAACTTTTACGACAACAAGGAAAAGCTATTTGCGATGATACAAAAACCTGACCTTGATATTCTTCTCAAAACTTATCCTTATCAAGAAGGAAAACATAATGCACGTCTTGCCGCTTCGCTTGTAAACTATTTCGCATAGGATCATAAACTACTGCTTGGAGAAGCAGGCATGCAAACTTCTTTCGCTGTCACTCGACAATATTACTGGAGACGGCTGCATCTCTATGCGATGGACCATTCTTTTATAAACATACTCTCTACTCGTATGCAAGAACTCACTGCTCATGGACTACTCTGCAAGATATTCCTTTCTGAATCTCAAGATATTGGTGTTGTAGGCTATCTTTATTTTTGCACTCAACTTGATCATTCGGCTATACCTTTGAAAGAACTAGGACTTGACAAAATTGTTTGGCCAGATCCTTAAACTTCTCTGCGTCAGCATCTGTTCCGACTACACCCGCTCCATAATGCATGGGGATTGCTATTTTCGGCTTGATGATTTTGACTGCCTGACAAGCTTCTTCTGGAGTCATGACATAAGTTCCTGACACTGGGAGCAGAGCGATATCAATATTTTTCAACTGTTGCATTTCTGGAATCACATCTGTGTCTCCCGCATGATAGATTTTTTTCCCATTCACTACAACAATAAAACCAACACGACCGTCTTGCTTGGGATGAAACACTAAATTTCCCGAGCGAAACTTATTGGTGTTGTATGCTGGAATAGTTTCTATAGTAATTCCTTGAACTTCTTTCTTTTGAAAAGGCTCGATCAACACCACATTGCTAATCTTCTCGGCTATTCTGGACAAAGTACTTTGACATTCTGGAATGGTGACGACTGTTGTTCCTGACTTGAGCAGCTTTTCGATATCTTTCAAGCTGCAGTGGTCTTGATGCTCATGCGTGACGAGAATGAGATCTGCCGGCTCTTGAGGATCAATTTGATATGGATCAAGATAGATGACTTTGTTCTGGGCTTTAATTTTGAAACAATCATGATTCAATCTTTCGATGCTCATACCTTCAATATCCATATTGCTGTTTACTCCTCAAATTTTTTCTGTTCAGCATCATTGCTCGCCCACTTCGAAATAATAACAAGCCCCAGTACACAGACCGCAGTGATAATAATAACTGAAATAAAGGTTAGACTTTCTGCTTTAATTATACTCATAAGGTAGTCTCTCCAAACTAAAGCGATGAGAAAACCAAATGCGGCAGTAATGGCAAGCACTGTCTGCTTTTTGAACTCTGATCTGAAAGATGTTCTGATTTCCAATACTTTTTCTAGCAACTCTCGTGTTTGCTTTTCTGTGAGCTGTTTGATATTCTCCTTTACTCTTCTGATGACCATTTTAAAAAGTAATTATTTCCTGTTTAAAAATGTTATGATCATAAGATACTCTTCATTCTTCGTTTGATGCAATCTCTATAAGTCTTAAGAGATGATGTGTGTCTCCCATATGTATCTTAATCCCGGCAGCCTCAGCTGGTGTCTGTTTTTTTCCTCGAATCTTCTGCTTATCAATGAAGTTATAA
>DATDXZ010000007.1:0-2706 GCA_035289145.1 Candidatus Nanoarchaeia archaeon | reverse complement strand
TATGTTGTAGTTATAAAAGATAAGCTATTAGCCCAAACTTATAAAACATTATTTGAATTTATGTGGAAAGCTGCAGAAAAGTAGTTTTTCAATCAGTGGGTAAACTAATCATCGAGATTTCTTCACACCTATTTTAGGACAATGCTTCACAATAGGACACTTTGAACACCAAGGAGAAATAGGCTTGCAAATATTTTGTCCAAACTGCACAAACATATCGTTTAAATCCTTCCAATAGTGTTTAGGAACTATTTTTTTAAGTTCATGTTCGGTGTCTTCTGGTAGTTTTGTCTTAACCCAGCCAAGTCTATTTGCTATTTGATGCACATGAGAATCACAAGGAATGTGTTCATGTATACTATGTCCATAAACCATAGTGATTGCTGCGGTCTTTGGTCCGACTCCTGGTAATTGTAAAAGTTGTTCATGAGTTATAGGAATTTTTCCCTGATAATCTTCCAAGAGAATTTTACAAATTTTGTGAATCGTTCGCGCTTTGGTTTTGTAAAACCCAGCGGGGTAAATTGCTTTCTCAATGACTTTAAGATCAAGACCTAAAAGTCCCTTCGGAGTATCTGCCAAGGCAAACAAACGTTGAGATGCAGGTCCCGTAACTTCATCTTTTGTTCTTAAACTTAAAATACAAGAAATCAAAACATGAAAAGGAGTTTTGTATTCAGATTGAATATCCATCAATGCAGTATTCTGAAAAGTATGCTTCTGTCCTAAGAGTGTAGTCATAATAGCATCTATAGGCGGAGATTTCATTTGAAAACCTCTCCAGTTTCATTGCTCCAGAATAATAAATCCAAAGCATCCAGGGGAATGTTAATCTTCTGTGCAAATCTTTGAAAACGTTGTTCAATTGCTAAGTAAGTTTTAGGAGTTAGAGTTTTAGGAAGTTCTGGTATGACCTTATGATGTACTAAATTTTTCAAAATATGTCTATCTAAAATCGCTAAATTTCTATGGCCTATATTGCGAAGAAAATGTGAAGATTCTTTATAACCATAACCATCGACATGGGTAGCCAGCCAAGCTCGCAAAGTAGAAGAGTCTTGACGAAGTGATAATTGTTCTAGTACTTGAGGATAAATTTGTTTCCCTGCCAAGAGATATTTATTTTTATGATGATGAAAACGCATATCCTTAATATAACGATGAGGATTAAAAGAACGTTCCTTAAAGTGTAAAAATCTAAGATTTTGTACTTTCTCCCAGCAGAATTTCCCTTTGGATTGGGGTGTTAAGAGGCAGAAACAGAATTCATAGAAAATATCGTCGACAGCCAATTGAGAGAACGCTCTAAGCCGCTGCTCTATAGCTCGTTGTTTTGATTTATAGGTGTGATGTAATGGATGCATCAGTCTCAAGAGTAAAAAAGGAATTAAGAAGCTTTCTATGCTCGGGCTCTGAGCTTAGTGCATTCTTCTCGCATGGTAGACAGGATAAGTTTGAGCTTGCGAAGATATTCCACAGTGTTCTCTAGTTCATCTTCAGTGGCGTCTACACGTTCTTGTTCACGGTCAACTTCTCGTTTTGCGCGGTCAGCTGCATGATTATCTCCTATTTGTTGTGCTGTGCGAAGATCACTCAGGGCTTCATCCAAGCTATGCTGGCCTCTCTCAAAATCTTGTTCTAGATCGCCAACGTCTTCTTCAGTTTGATCAATAAGATGCACATGTGCAACAATAAAGTCATTGCAGTTGTCAACAATCAAGTCACTGAAGTTAAAGATGCCTGCTCCTCTGGCTAGAAGTCGCTGTTTTTCAAGTGATTTCTCAGGGGGTGATGTCGTAATATTGGATTCAGTGGTTGAGGTGGTTGTAGTTGTATTGGCAGTAAAGTTAGTTATGGGTTCAGAAGGAGATTCCGGAATAGTCACAAGGAGAGAGCATCCTGTTAGAAAGAATAGAAAGAAAATAAAAAGAAAGGTTCGTAAAGGCATGAAAAAGAAAAGAAGAAGGAAAATATAAAGGTTTACTTTCCTAGGGTCTTTTGGCCTGGTTTCCAGTCAATCGGGCATCGTTCTCCGGTCTGAAGCCCTTCAAGAACGCGTAAAGTCTCATCAACGCTTCTGCCGACATTGATATCAGAGACAACAAAGTAGCGAAGGACGCCTTGCGGATCAATAATGAATGTTCCCCGATGTGCTAGTCCTTCATCTTCCTTGAGAACATTGAAGTATCTGCTGATGGCATGAGACGTATCTGCAAGGATAGGATATTTGACTTCTTTTAAGTCTCGTTCAACCCACGCTTTGTGAGAATGCTCGCTGTCTGTGCTTGCGCCGATGATGACTGCGTTAGCTTGGGTAAAAGCTTCCTCTTTGTGCGCAAATCCTCTAATTTCTGTCGGGCAGATAAACGTGAAGTCTCTTGGATAAAAAAACAAGACCACCCATTTGCCTTTATAATCACTTAAGCTAATTTTTTTAAATTGGCCTGCTTGATAAGCCATGCAACTAAAATCTTGAATTTTTTCACAGACTTGAACCATAGTTATACCCCCTAGAGAAGAAGAAGATAACAAGTGATTATATAAAGATTACGTTTTTTTGAGCTGTGTGTAGGTTCATGACATTTGTCACCACTTAAAAGCATGTGTATCGTGCTACAAAAAAGGGTGGTGACGTACATGAAAAAAAGAGATTGCAAGGAAAGAATATTTGAAGCTGAAAGTACATGGCTATTCACATGAGGAATG
>DATDXZ010000006.1:0-9751 GCA_035289145.1 Candidatus Nanoarchaeia archaeon | reverse complement strand
CTGTCAGCTAAAATAATCTATTTTGATTATTATGACTAGTTAGAATAGTGAATAGCAATATTTTAGCAGAGTATAATAATCTTAAATGATCATGATAGTAGTATAATTTATTAATTCGAAGATGATATTCTATTATTTCTTAGATTGGATATTTTCAAAGAGATTTAGGACTAAGCTGGGTCAGTCAGTTGAAAGTATGTTAAGTAAATCTAACATAGAATCGAATTTAGGTTAAAAAGAGATAACATAGATTTAGTACGCTGTCAAAATAGAGGAAGCTTTCTTAAGTAAACAATCATACTTATTCCAGTCCACCTTATCCGACACTGAAAAGTTTAGAGTAACCTTTATATGGTTCTTTTTTTAGTAAGTAAGTATGCTTTCCATAAAAAATCTCAATGCAGGTTATGAAGAGTTGCATATTTTACATGATGTCAGTCTCAACGTCAAAGCGGGAGAAATAGTTGCGTTAATTGGTCCGAATGGCGCTGGAAAAAGTACTATCATCAAATCTATTTTTAATATTGCTAAAGTCATGTCTGGAAAAATCATCTATAAAGAAAAAAATATCACTCACCTGAAGACTCATGAGCTAGTGGAGTTAGGCATCAGCTATGTCAATCAAGGAAGAATTAATTTCACAAACTTAACAGTAGAAGAAAATCTAACTCTAGGCGCAGAGCTCACACAGGAAAAAGAAGTTGTAGAAGAAAATCTAGCGGCTATCTATAAAAAATTCCCCATCCTCCATGAACGAAGAAAACAATTAGCCTTTGGTCTCAGCGGAGGTCAGCAGCAGGTGCTTGCTATTGCGCGTTCCTTAATGCAAAATCCCTCGTTGTTGCTCATGGATGAGCCTTCTCTAGGATTATCTCCCAAAGCGCAGACAGAAATTTTCGTTACCATCAAAAAACTCAGAGATGAAGGCATCGCCATAGTCATTGTAGAGCAAAACGCTAAGAAAGCTATTGAACTCGCGGACAGAACTTATCTCTTGGAAGAGGGAAAAATAGTTTTAGAGGGAAATAAGTCCATAGTTAAGCATCCCAAGATCAAGAGCGTCTATTTGGGCGGGGCTTAACTCGTCCAGCTTCTTTAATCTTCAAGTATTGTTCTCGAGTTAAGGAAACTGCTTGGGCGCTTTGTAACTGGCTGTTGATAATGATGTTTTGCTGTTCGCTCCATTCTTTGTCTGAATGTGTTTTAACATAGTCTGCCCAATACTTAACAAAATTCATGCGGTCTTCTTGATTTGTTTTTCCAGGCTTAAGAAAGACTCTTTTCGATTCTTTGTTTGTAGGCATATACTTTCCTCATGTCTAGGTTATTCTTAAAGGTTTCTTCAATATGTTCCGCGTCTTCTAGGTCTTTTTCAGACTTCAAGTAATATCGTTTAAATGCAATTTGCCGTTCCAGAGAAGAGATATGAAATGTTCCTTGTTTCGTTATGACATCAAGAGTGTCAATAAAGGATTCCTGTTGGAGGGGTGAGAGTGCGAGCTTGACTTCAAAATTAGGTATGATGGTATTTGGTTTTGCAAAGCGAAGAGCTGTTCCTTCCTCAAGATAGTCATAGAGTTCATTGAGAGTATCGCCATTTAAGCACCAATAGTATTTTTGTAGATCAGCGTACAGTTGTTCAAATTGTTCTTGTGAGATTTTTTGAATGAAAATATCCACATCCTCCGTCGATCTTGATCTTCCAAGAAGAATAGAAACATAGCCGCTAATGATCACATAAGGAGTGTGTCTTTCCAGAATTCTAAGAAACTGAAGCACAAAAAGGTCTAGTTCGCTTAGGGTTCTATCCATTTGTATAGTCTTTGCATCTATAAATTTCATCAAGAAAAGAAAGCATTTCTCTTTATAAACGCTCTGAGGGTCTTTGAGAAGATATTTTCTAGTGGTTACAGTCCTCAAAAGAAAAAGATTTTTATAGTGTCTATAAATTTAGTTTATATGGAGCCTGTATTTTATTTTAATCCTTATGATAATCGTTTTATTCCGAGCTATCATGTACCTGAAACACTCCTTACAGAAAGTCAACAAGAATTAGTAAGAGGAAAAGATGGAGAACCTGATAATGAGTATGGGCATCAAGGTTGTTACAATCTAAGCAGAGGGGATTTTCCAAGTATTTTTTATAAAGATAGACCTGTTAGGATGCATGGTCACTCTGTTCCTATTATTGTTGCTTCTTTGCTTTGCATTCCAAAAGGAAGGAGGTGCTCTTTAGAAGATATAGTACATACAGAACATTTTAAGAAAGGTAGAACTATAGATGATCCTTGCCAAGCCGATATACATGCAGCAAAAATGTTGGTAGAAGATATAGGGAGTTTTCCTTTAGAGCCATTCTATGAACACCTTTTCCAACAATCGATACCTGTAACTATAGATGGGAGACTGTCTGAACAAACTGGTGCCGTCGTAGAATTTAATCCGCATAGAATGATGTTCAGTGCAGAAGCAATGAAGAAACATGCAGGTGATATTGACTGGTTCACAGAGGTATATTTGCACGAATGGTATCATGTTATAGAATTAGATTTAGGAACGTTTGTTGAATCTACTTTTAAGGATCATCCCAGATGGAGAATAGAACGTAAGCAAGATTCAGTATTCAATTATCATCGTCCACCTGTAGATAGAAAAGAATATACTGCACTAAACACTTTCAATGTAGCATGGGAATGTGAAAGAAGGGAATTCAATGATGGATGGCCTTTTGAATTTGCAGAACTGCTTGCCGCATTGACTTATTTAAAACATCCGGAACTAGTAGAGAAAGTAAGGCCTCTGCATGCACAATTACTAGGAAGAAAAGGCTATCAAAGGCATCTATTTCTGCCGCATACCTAAGAAGATACAGAAAACATTTCTAAAAAGCTATATAAACACTAGAAAACCCTGTTCTAGCATCAAAAGAGGATGATTGCATGGCTGATGAAGACTTAGGAATTCCCACACCAACTCCAGGAGTTGCTTTTCACTTAGATCCTGTTCCAGAAGTGACTACGCTGCCAGACGTGCAGGATAAGACTAAATTAAACATTATGTATCCTCTGATTCCTCCCTATGCTTTCGCGCACATTTACTGGGATCCAGCCAATAACGAGACTCGCTATGAGGTCGAAGAGCCAAAGTTAGACGACAGTGAGGAGAATATTCTTGCCATCGTCGAGAAAGGCATTGAAGAGCTCATCAACATCAGTTTCATCAATGTCAAGCGCGCGGATGTAGTCATTGTCTATTTGGAAAAGAACATTACAGTGTTGCTGGCAGAGCTAGGCATCAAGGTTTCAGAAGAAACGTTCTTGAAGATTATGTATTATATTTATAGAAATTTTGTTGGTCTCAACCAGATCGACCCTTTGATGAAGGATTATTTCATTGAAGATATTGAGTGCAACGGAGTCAATGCCCCCATTTACTTAGTCCACAGAAAATATAGAAGCATTAAAACCAATATTATCTTCAAAGATCCGCAAGAATTAACTTCATTCGTAGAAAAGCTGGCACAGAAGTGCGGTAAATATATCTCTTATGCTCATCCTATCTTGGATGGAAGACTTCCGGATGGCAGCCGCGTCAATGCAACATATACCCAAGATATTTCAACTAGGGGGCCTACATTCACAGTTCGGCGTTTTACTACTGAACCTTACAGTCCTGTTAAATTGTTGAAACTCAAGACCATGTCTCCAGAAATGTTAGCTTATCTCTGGTTGGTCATAGAACATGAGGCAAATTTTTTAGTCATTGGTGGTACGGGATCTGGGAAAACTTCTTTGTTGAATAGTTTGGCATTCTTCATTCCACCAGAATCTAGAATTGTTTCCATAGAAGATACACATGAACTTTCGATTTTACACGAAAACTGGTTGCCATCAGTCGCACGTGAAGCAACTGGCGTCGGTGCAGAAGGGAATGTTGGTGAAATAGATTTGTTTGCGCTTCTGAAAGCAAGTTTCCGTCAGCGTCCGGATTATGTCATTGTCGGTGAAATTCGTGGAAAAGAAGCTTATGTCTTATTCCAGGGAGCAGCTTCAGGTCATGCAGTTGCTTGCACCTTGCACGCAGAAGATGTGGACACCATGATTCGCAGATTGGAAACCGAACCTATCAATTTGCCAGGATCTTTGTTGGAGACTATCGATGTCGTATGCATCATGGGTCAAGTGCACGTCAATGGCGAAGAAGTGCGTCGTGTCAAAGGTGTTGCAGAAATAGTTTCAGTCTCAGATAATGGAGAAGCAATCACAAATATGCCATTTGTCTGGGATCCAAGGACAGATACATTCTTTTTCAAGACAGAAAGTGTCATGTTTAACAAGCTCGTGCAGGAATTCGGACTGTCTCCTGACTACTTGCAGAAAGAGTTTAGTAGAAGGACTCGTTTATTCATTGAGCTCTACAAGAGAAACATTATGGACTATCGAGAAGTGCAAAGAGTTATCAATGCCTATTACAAAATGCCAGAAGAAGTAGCTCGCAAGTTTAACCTCTGATAATGAACAATGGACAAAAGCACATTCTATCGAAAGCTGAACGAAAAAAATACCTGCGGGAAGTCAATGTAGATCCAAAAGTGCTTCGCCGCATTAAGCAGCCTGAACGGCAGCAGTTCCAGGTGGACTATACAGTCTATCATCCAAATTTTTTTGGTAAGCTAGCAAATACATTCGCTGGTTTTTCTGCACAGAATATTGAGCACTACTTTCCTGCCTTTTCCAAGAATCTGACGCAGCAGCTGCGCATGGCAGATGTCAAGATGTTGTCGCAGACGTATATGAATATGATGGTCTTCGCATTGTTGATCACATTCTTGATCAGTGCTATGACTACCATACTCATAGGACGCTATTTGCAACTGACGACTATGGCTATATCCTTATTGGCGCTTCTCATGGGTTTGGGTATAACTCTTGTAGGAGGAGTCATCTTTGCTGTTTATCCTTCAACAGTCGTAGGCAGGCGCAGTCATCAGATTAAAAATGATCTGCCATTTGCTATCATCCATATGTCAACGATTGCAGGTTCTGGCGCTGAGCCTATGGCAATGTTCAAGCTGCTCTTGAACGCCAATGAATACAAAGGGCTGGAAAGCGACGTGAAGCGCATCGTCAACTATGTCAACTTGTTTGGCTATGACTTGTCAACAGCATTGAAGACAGTCGCGAACACAACTCCCTCAAAGCAATGGAAAGAAGTTTTGACAGGCATCACAACAACAGTCGAGTCCGGAGGATCATTAAAGTCTTACTTGAAGAGCATGGCAGAAGACACCATGAATTCATATAAGTTAGAAAGAAAAAAATATGTCGAGACTTTGGCGACCTATTCTGACATCTACACAGCAGTCCTGATTGCAGCTCCTCTGTTATTTATTGTGACTCTTGCGATTATTAATATTCTAGGAGGTACCATTGGAGGATTTTCTGTCAACACCTTGGCGAAAGCAGGAACATATATAGTCATCCCCTTTCTCAACGTCGTATTTATTCTCTTCCTCAACATGATCAATCCAGAAAAATGAAAGCGTTTAAGAAAATATACATCGTGGAGATTTGCATCTCTCTGCTTGCAGTAGCAGGAGATGTCTATCTCTTCTGGGGAAAGCGTCCATTTTGGCCTATTGCAATTATAGTTTTGTCTCTGGGATGGCTGCACTTCTGGATAAATTTCTTCGCGGAGAGCAGGCGGCAGAAAGAAATTGAATTGAAGTTCGTCGAATTCGCGAGAACTTTGGTGGAGTCAGTCAAGTCTGGTGTTTCTATCCCAAGATCGATTATGAATTTGGCAAGAAAAGATTTTGGTGCATTGACCCCTTATCTGCAGAAGTTAGCGCGTCAGATTGAATGGGGCATTCCGACAAAGAAAGCGCTCATGACTTTTAGCACTGATACAGATAATCGTGTCATCAAGCGTTCAGTCTCTATTTTGGTGGAGGCAGAGCAGAGCGGTGGAGATATTTCAGATATCTTAGAATCAGTCGTGGAATCAGTCATTAATATCAAGAAAATGCGTGAAGAGCGGAAAGCGTCAGTCTACTCGCAGGTCGTCCAGGGATATATGGTCTATTTTATCTTCATCATTATCATGTTGATCTTGCAGCTCTGGCTCTTCCCGAAGTTGGGAAATTTATCTATTGGTGGAGCAGCTCCTGGAGACTTCAACTTGAACCCGACGTTTTTCGGATTGATTATGATTCAAGGCTTGTTTGCAGGTATTATGATTGGAAAATTCTCAGAGGGAACACTCAAGCAGGGAATCTTGCATGCATTAATTTTGATGACTCTGGCGGCATTGATTATTACGACAGTGAAAGGAAGTATCTTATGAGGGGAAAGAAAGGATTGGATTATATTGATTGGAGCATCAGCATGGGGATGTTCATTATAGCAGTCACTGCTCTCTTCGTCTTCCTCAAACCCGGAGCTCATCCAGAATCTGATCAGGAAACCTTGGTTAAGATTGTGGAAAAAAATTTCCTGGAGCAGGCACAATGGTTTATTCATGAGACTCCTTTATATGTGAAGCATTTTCAGGACTTGTATGGAACTGGTCAGCAGGCTTTGATACATGTGCGCGCAGAAGGTAATATTCGTTTTTCAGCAGTCAGGCCAGCATCACACGGAAGATATGAGCTCATAACGCAGACACCAAGACAGCTTACATTCAACTGTAACATTGCTCCTTGTGATGACTCTAATTTCACAATAATTGGAACAACAGAAAGAATGTCTGATACTATAGACTTGGAATATGAATGCATTCCAGCTAATCAGCCTCTAACATGCACAGCGATTCTGGGAGCGACAATCACTTATGAAGGATTGCAGCAGGCAGAAATCAATACGTTAAGCACGGCAAATTACAACACCATCAGAAGTTCCTGGATGTATCCTCTGCAGAAAGAATTTGCGATCTATCAGGACGGCAACAAGATTATCGGCGGTCAAGAGCCGGTGCAGCAGGGAAATATATTTGTGAAGGAATTAAAGATGCAGGTGATAAACGCCCAAGGAGTAAAAACTCCTACAGTCATCAATATCAAGGTGTGGTAATGAACAAAAAAGGATTTGTCAGGACATTGGAAGCAATTATTGCAGCGATCATAGTCCTAGGCATTATATTAGTCGTGACGCCAGAAAAAGCACAGCAGCGGACAGGAACGCCAGAAAACGTGAAGGAAGCGCAGCAGTTCATCTTGGAAGGCATTGCAATGAATGAAACCTTCAGAGATTGCATCTTGAGATCAACAGTTCAGGGAGAATGCAACACAGTATGTGTTGCTCCAGCTGACATTGATGCCTTTGTCGCAGCGCACACTCCTCCTCTGTATGGATTTCGTTGTGAAATCTGTAACTCTGCAAGCACCTGCTCTGAATCCTTGCCTTTAGACAAGTCGCTCTATACTGATAGTCGTTTAATTGCCAGGAATCCAGCACGCATCATTCGTCTGATTTTTTGGGAGAAATAATTATATACTCTGTTGTGAAAATAGCAATATGCGATTTGATGTTCCTTTTTATGTTCAAGGCTATAATGAATGCGGTCCAGTAACACTGCTGATGATTTTGGAATTTCTCGGTGAAAAACACGAGAAGGAAAAGATAAAACAATTAATTGATAGTGAATCAACAGGTGCTACTATGACTATAGGGTTGGCAAATGCAGCTGCAAAGCTAGGGTTCAAGACAGAATTTTTCAGCATTTGTCTAGGATTTAATCCAAGGTATTTTGAGCTAGACTACTATAGGAAAGTGACGGATGGTGCACAGAGCATGGAAGCAAAGATAAACCGTCTTCGTGCAGAATGTATCAAAAATGGAGTTATAATGCACGAAAAGAAACTAACTCTCGAAGAAATCCAGAAAAAAATAAACACCGATTGCATGGCCTTTATATTATTAGATTGGAGCAAAGTACAAAATGTCCAAAGATATATAGGTCATTTTGTCCCTATTGTGGGATTTGATGAGCAACATGTTTATATTCATCAGCCAGGGCCTCTAGATGCAACTCCACACCAAGCATTGCCTAGAGATATTTTTGAGATTGCAAGAAAAGCACAGGGAACTGACGAAGATATTGTTTTTATTCATAGAAAATGATTATTTTCTGATTTTCGCGACGAAGAATCCTTCAGTGTCTTGGTACTGCGGCCAGATGGTTAGTCCTTTGGTGAAGTCTCCTTTGATAGGTAAAGTAATCTTTTCTAACATACCACCAACCTTCTCCAAAAGATGCTGGACGACTTCCTCATTTTCTTCAGGTTCCAAAGAGCAAGTAGAATACACTAATGTGCCTCCAGGTTTCAATAAGGAAAATGCATGTTTGATCAGTTTTTTCTGCAGTCGCGCAAGGCGTTTGATAGTGACGGGATTCCAAATTTTCAACGTTTGTTCGCTATGTTTAGTTTCTCCTTTGATGGTTCCAGAAGCAGAGCATGGCGGATCTAGTAAAATTTTGTCAAATGGATTGCCTAAGTACCGTTCAGCAGGCATGCACAACACATCAGTATTTATCACGCCGCACCTCTGGAGGTTCTTACGCAAGATTGTGGCTCGAAAACTATTGGACTCAAGAGCAATGATCTGTCCTTTGTTCTGCATCATCGCAGCTATTTGTGTTGTCTTGCCGCCGGGCGCAGCGCATAAGTCTAAGACACGTTCACCAGGCTTTGGATCTAGAACAACTGCAGGAAGCATGCTCACGCTGCTCTGCACAAAAAAAAGTCCTTCTCGATGCTCTTCAAGATTGCCTATGTCTCTTCGTTCTCCTCTGATATAGCATCCTTCCTTACACCAAGGTATTTTCTCTAAAATCCATCCCTGGCGAGTTAATTGCTTGCTCAATTCTTGGGGAGAAATCTTTAAAGTATTGGCGCGAATGGATCGTCGTAAAAATTGCTTGACGTTGGCTTGATAGCTGGCAAAATCAGTAAGCTTGGAATATTTAGCAATGAACTTTTCTTTGAAGCGCATGAGCATTCTTGGGAGCGTTGATTAATAAATGTTTGTCAGGAAAAAACGAAGAGTTATGTATTGCGTCGTAGAAATTTTTTCACAAATACCGGAGCTAGTTGCATCAAGCGCAGGCGAGCAAGAATGTCGTCTTGGGAAAGAATAATATAATTATTATGACTGCTAGAGCCATTAATCTGGTAGGTTTCTCCAAATTTAGTATTCGTCTGATAAGCGACAACAGCATGATAATAGCGAAGGTGGGAGTAAGGTCGTGCAACTGTAGCGACTATGCCTTTTCTCCAGCATAATCCGGAAGCTAAGAGCCCTTTGGAAAGGCAGTGTGATGCTTGCAAAGCAGTTCCAGCAAAAATAGCTTCTCGTTCTGCGCGGTAATGACGAAGATACAATTTGACCAGATGCAAGAAATTTTTGGCAGCAAGATCATCAGGACTATCTAGGAAAGATTGCAATTTGTCTTCACGTCGTAAAAAAGCATCAAAGCCAGCTTCTAAACGGTCAAATCTCTCTTGTCCGCCTAAGAGAAATTCTAAGGTTTCTTGTTCTGCCCCTGTCGGAAAATTACCAACGAGTTTTTGTACAAGTGTAGTAGTCATATAGATGCTATAAAATATATATTTAAAAAGATATCTATCATATAGTAAGGAAACTGCAGATCAAACAAGAAATAAGCATGAGTAGATCTTTTAGAGATTTATGCTCAATAGGCTTTATGACCCGCAGAAGATAGTTCAGTATTTATCGAGTGTGTTCTTGTT
>DATDXZ010000005.1:0-5121 GCA_035289145.1 Candidatus Nanoarchaeia archaeon | reverse complement strand
TTTGTAAATCCGCATCAGGAACTAAAAGGAAAAACGCCCGCGGAAGCTGCTGAGATAATTCTTCCTTTGAAAAGAAACAAATTACTGAATCTTATCAGACTCCTCGCGAAATCGAGGAGATGACGATAATGTTACAGTATCTGATCATAATGGTCTTTGCACAATAAATCAAATAAATCCGTTACTCTTATAAACTTCCATCTTTTTATACGCCCATGGATCTCAAAGATTTACCGAAAGCATACGAAGTCTTGCGAAAGAAATATACTCTTCCCGCTTATAACGACTTAAACTATGAATATGAACTCCTTTATATCTCTGCCACGTTAGCTTCCTTGGATTTTCCTCTTCGTTTTATTCGACGCAGAGTAGCAGATCGACTTGCCAATGCTGTAGGCTACTTGCAATCACTTTTGCAACCGAATCCAGGATCTTTTGTTCTAATGCGAGAAAGCTCTTTCTTTAGCTCAGATGAAAAACTGAAAATAGGAGATCTTTTGCAACAGATGATCATTTTGGAAAGAACTTCTTTTGTTTTAGACCTGCAAGACAATGAGCGACAAGATGCAAAATATATCCAAGAAACTTTCAAGCAATGGCTAGTCTTGAAGAAAACTTATGCTAGTTTTGTAACCAAATTGCCTGAACGCTGGAAACAACAAGAAGATAAGAAATCTACCAAGAACCCCTATGTTGGCTAAAAAAAGCAAACCTTTAAAAGATTTAGTCTCTTAGTATTCCTATGAAAGTCAAAGAAGTTGCGATGGTTGTCGCACTAGCATTACTGTCCGCTTTCTTTGTCGGGCTTTTAGTTGATGCTTTGTATGTAGCGCCCAAATATGAAGACTTTTGCAAAGCTGCTGATCGCCCTTATTATGAACTTAAACCCTATCCTGCTGCTTATCCTCAAGAATGCTCCCTCTATAATCTCACAACACAAGAACAACATCTCATTAACGAATGCTTTGACGCCAAAGGCATGCCTGACTACAATCTTGATGAAAAGGGATGCCAAACCAGCTTTAAAGAGTGCAACTACTGCCAGAGAGATTTTGACCAAGCATTGCAGAAATATAATAGAAACGTCTTCTATATTGTGACTCCTTTAGGATTGCTTGCTATTATCTTTGGATTGTTTATAGGCTTAGAAGTTGTCGGCTCAGGAATGATGTTTGGCGGTATTTTATTGATGGCTTATGGCACTATGAGATATTTCTCGAACATGAGCAAGATCATGCGTGTTGTTGTTATTGGTGTTGAATTGCTCCTGTTGATTATCATTAGTATCAAGAAGTTACGAAAATAAGACATAAGCTATTTAAGCAAGTTCTGCATTTTGCTCATTTATGGATACGTTAGGAAGAAAACTTATACGCATTATTGACAAAGCATCTTTCAAAGAACTCCTGCTCTTCTGGATTCTCTTTATGTTTGTCTTAGGATTATTTTATTTTGTCTCCCTTCTGTTTGGAGATACTCTTCTCTATAGAGGAAAAATTGTTGAACCGAGCCTTGATGCATTTTTCTTGACCCAATATTTCAGTTTTATAACGTCTATTTCCGCATCACAGGGCTATGGGGATATCTTTCCTTTAGGAGCCGCCAGATTTATTGCTGTTCTTGAAGCCATCACAGGATTACTGCTCTTCGGCATGCTTATAGCAAAATTAGTCTCTGTCAAGCAAGAGGTTGTCCTAGAGGAAGTTTATTCTATTTCCCATGATGAAAAATTGAACAGAGTGCGATCGACTATCAACCAATATGCTATTGATATCAACAAAGTTATGGACAAAGTGCATCAAGGATTGATTACTAAACGCAGCATCAAGGAGAGCTGGGTGCATCTATACTCCTTGTCCAAGGCGTTGCAAGACTTAAATCAGCTGGTTTTTAACCCCAAACGAGCCTATTCTGATTATGTCAAAACTCTCGATTTTAATCAATTAGATCTCCTGATTGTCGGCATGACTTCTGCACTGCAAAAAACCGTACAATTTTTTGAACTTGTTGACCAGCGCAAACTTGAAGTGGATAAAAAACATGTTGGGGAAACTTTGTCTTCCATCTACGGCGCCATGAAACTCTTTGTAGATCATTATATCAGCGTACCTGAGCTTCGCCATCAATTAAATGACCTTCAGCTTCTATTGGGTTCAACCAAAAATCTTCTGAACAAGTACCTAGGGTATAAAAAGTACATCTAGAAGCAATACCTTTCTTATTCTTATGGAACAACCATATCTACAATTACAGCGACTTTACTTGCAGAAACACTGCCTGTGATCTCTACCCACTGACCTTTCTTGTAGCTGTCTTCAGTTTCACTAACGAGAATCATAAGATCGTATTGTGTATCTCTTGCTGCATCTGTCTTGTCTGCCAAGAATATACGAGGACGCCCACAGCCGCCTTGCACCGGCACCAAACTGTTTTCTCCTTTCTTTGCAGCTGGACATGCATCTTCACCGAGAATAGCTTCAACGACATATCCCTTTACTGTGATTTGCTTTCCATGCAACGCTGAACGATGCTCGATAACTTCCTTAACATTCATAGGCATACCTATCTTTCCCAAAGGAAGATCAACAACCCTTGCCAAGCCATCTTTATCTGGATCAACTGGTTTTATAATTATTTTATCCACTGGCTGCGTGCTGTTTATTTTTCCTTCATTAATATTAGTTGTACAACTATTTATAGCAAAAAATACAGCAACTAAGGTGAGAATAATCAAGACTATTTTCATTTTCATACTCTTTTCTATCTCTTTCCTCTTAAAAAAGCTTTTGGAAAACTATATAAACTGTTTTTCCCTCTCTTATTTGGGTTCTGGTTGTTAGGTCATTATGAAACACGTCACTACATTATTTATTGTTTGTGTAATTCTCCTTAGCGCATGCACTCCTCTTGGACAAGAATCCTCCATTTCTGATCAACGACTCAAAGAATTTTCCACAAGCGAAGACTTGACTGCCTTCTTGAAAGAACATCAAAACCAACAAGGTGGTTATTATGGCGGCCCTGTAGTACTCTACACGACTTCCCGAGATGGCTTGATTGCTGAAGCTGCACCCAGCGCTCAAAAATCTACATCTTCTACTGGAGGCACTGATTTTTCACAGACGAATGTTCAAGTAGAAGGCGTTGACGAAGCTGATATAGTAAAAAATGATAACAAATATATTTATACCTTAACCCAGGACAAGCTAGTGATTGTTGATGCTTATCCACCAGCATCTGCGAAAGTGCTTACTACTCTTGACATTCCTGGAAATCCTCGAGACCTCTTTATCAATAAGGATCGTCTAGTTGTTTTTACTGATTTATATCAACCCATCTATTATGCTTTTGAGAAGAGAGTTGTGGAAGATACTGCTGTTGAATCACGATTTGCCGCTCCTGATATTTTACCTGGGCCTTATACTACTCCCAAGACTGGCGTTCTTATTTATGATACTACCAATAAAGAAGATCCTCAACTTGTCGGCAATTACACTGTTGAAGGCAATTACTACCAATCCCGCATGATTGATGACTATGTGTATGTTGTCGCGCAGCATTCTCCTTCTTACGGAGGAGGACCCATACCTTTGCCTGCTCTACGCTCAGAAGATAGAATTATCATGGAATCTCCAGTTTCTTATTTTGACAATTGGGAGCCACAGATTAACTTTAACTCCATAGCCTCTTTCAATATCCAAGACGCGGATGACGTTAATTTACAAACATTCATGCTAGGCTATGCCAATACTTTGTATGTCTCCAACAAGAACTTATATATTACTTATCAGAAACAAATTCCCTATGCTTATTACCAAAAAGACCAAGAGAATAGATTCACCAAAATTATTATTCCTTTACTGCCCAATGATCTGCAACGAGAAATGTATGCACTTCTGGCAAGCACAGCAGAAGAATTTTATATTGTCCAACAGAGAATGTATGAACGCTTAGAAGCATATTATAATGAACTCTCTGCGAACGAACGCACTGACTTGCAGCAAAATATAGACCAAGCATTGCAGACGTATGAGTACCAACTCCAAGAGGAGCGCATGCGCAGCGTCGTGCATAAATTATCTCTAGAGCAAGGCATTGTTAGATATGAAGGCAAAGGAGAATTCAAAGGCACGCTTCTGAACCAATTTTCATTGGATGAATACAACGACTATTTACGCGTCGCAACTACTGTTTCCCTCTATAGCAATCAAGGCCAAAAGATGTACAATAATGTCTATGTATTAGATGATGACCTAGATGTTGTCGGAGAGCTTGAACAATTAGCTCCTGAGGAAAGAATTTATTCTACTAGATTTATTGGAGATAGACTGTATATGGTCACATTCAAGCAAGTGGATCCACTTTTTGTTATTGACTTGCAAGATCCTGAAGCACCGAAAGTCTTAGGCAAGCTAAAAATTCCCGGATTTTCCAATTATTTACATCCCTATGACGAAACTCACATTCTTGGATTAGGACAAGATACTGTAGAAGAACAAGGACGAACCATGACAGGTGGCTTGAAAATTGCCTTGTTTGATGTGTCTGATGTGGAAAATCCAAAAGAAGAAGCTAAGCTTATTATTGGCGGACGAGGCACATACTCTGAATCATTGTATGATCACAAAGCATTTCTGTTTGACAGCAATAAACAAGTTATTGTCTTCCCTGTGAGCGAGACAAAAGACAACAACTGGCAGCGTGTCTGGCAAGGCGCTTATGTTTTGCGCGTCAAAGAGAATGTAGGCTTTATTGTCGCAGCCAGAATTGCCCATGGCACGTATGATCCTGAGAAGAATCCTGACATGTTCGCTACGCAAGTACGAAGATCTTTGTATATTGACGATGTACTATATACACTTTCACCGAGCAGAATCAAGATGCATGACTTGAGCGATCTGAAGATGGAATACAAAACGATTGTTTTACCCTACAAGCAGCCAGATTATGGCAATATTCTGTTTTGACTAACTATTTAGATATGTAGTATCCTGATATTAATGCATGGTGACTTTATCCTATAGTTTCGAGCACTCATATTACTTTATCCTCCTGAAGAACAATCCTATTAAGCTTTCTGGTTGCAGTTTGTTCAACACCGCTTCTTGCGGTGTGATGCCT
>DATDXZ010000004.1:0-2024 GCA_035289145.1 Candidatus Nanoarchaeia archaeon | reverse complement strand
TACAATGAAGACCTACTTCGCGGCATCTACTTATGAAGTCTGGGCACGCACAACTCCAGGAGTCTAAATGAATGACTCTGTACTTGTCTTTGCCATTCGAACTTGGCACCAAAAACTCTTCTTCAGAGATTATTTCTGGCTTTCCGACCTTGAGAATCTCTTTTGCCCTAATCCCTCGTTCTCTAGTGACAGTCAAATAACTGCGTGATTTTTCGTGGAAAAAGGTGGCTTTGGCCACCTGAAAGAAAACAATGCTGAAATGGGCATGCAAATTTTAATGAAAATAAAGTAATTTCCTAGGAAGTATGCTACATCTTATAGAAGTAAGATAGCCCCAGCTAAAGAAGAAACATAAAATCAAAAATAAGCTATCCGAATAGCATGACTATCTTGCTGGCTAATAGCAAGAAAGCAAAGAAATCCACTTGTAAGGATGCAAAACCATTTGCTTTAGCTTTAAACAAATCTAATCTAGCTGTCAGGAACTTCTCGCTTCTGAACCTCTTCTTTGCAGCTTTCTGCAAAGTAGCAGAAAAATAATGCTCCGCATTATTGTTAGTTGGAGGCACTAATGAATTTTCCTGAAAAACAGTAAACTTATCCAAGTTTTCCCTTATTCTTTTTATTCTCTTCTTTAGTTTCTTTGGGTAAAGGAATGATTCTTTCTCTATTTTCTCCAATAACCTCAGTGTTTCTTCTTTTGTTCTCTTTTGTAGTTTTATTCCATTCTTTCTCCTGCGTCCTCTTTTCAAGGAACTCCTGTACTCGTAAAATTTCTTAATCAACATTTTTTCATATTCATTGCCGTTCACCTTTTCAAATTTCTTCAGTTGCTTTTTGAGAAAAGCAATTTCTTTTTCATGGTTAAAAAATAGGTTAAACAAGGAGTACATGTTGTATAGTTGTGTTAACGGAATCTTTTTGCCACAAGAATCAATGAACTCTTTCAGGATTAGCTTGTTTAAGTGGAATATGCACCATTGGTGCTTGCACCATGGATAGAGGCCTTTTAGGATCTCAGGATATTTGAGGTCCATATCAGTAACAAAGGCCAGCACGTTGTAAGGCAGTAATGCGCTCTTCAAAACATCAGTTATTGTTTCTTTAGCCGCGTTCTCAAATGTCTTGTCTAGTATAACTTTCTTAGAGACTGCATCAACTATTGTTAACCTAAACGCTTCCTTTCCATTGATCTTGTTTACCTGCTCATCATAATGAAAGATTCCTGAAGTTTTTGTTATGTTAAGCTGCTTAATCTCAGAAGCAGCTTCAAAGAATAACTGCCTTGTCCATTCTTTGCTGATTGTTTCACTGTAAGTGTTCAGAATATGATCCTGGATATTATCTAATGAAAGTCCTCGCCTGCACAAATCAAAAACAGATATTTTGATCAAACTTTTGTGTTGTTCTACGAAATTATCTACTTCTTTGCACCTTGTTGACCACCTACAACCACACTTGCATTGATACTGTCCATACTTAATTTCTAATCCAAGTTCTTTGATTAGCTTAGTTCTATTCCTATAATGTCCGTTGTGAGTGGCTCGTCTATTGCATTTTGGACAAATTGGAGTCTCTAATCTGAACTTGTTCTTGGGCGTTATGCAAAATCTCTGCTTCTGCAGAGATTCTTTTTTTTGAATTACTACTGCCCGAGAATAAGAAAAGTTATTAAGTTTCAAGTCATACTCTAGCATTGAGTCACCTCCTTTTGGTTTCAACTTTTAAAGGAGGTACTCTTATTTATTCTTTACCACGCACTAAATTGACTGTCACTTTTGAACGAAATGTTTTTATAGGCAGATTACAGGTTTTAAGCCATGAAAAGAGAGGAAAAGAGGCTGTATTCTATAATGCTTGCTGTTATCTTTGTTATATTTCTTTTCATAATTGTTTTTTCGTTTGGATTATCTTTGAGCGGAAAAGCCAGCTATGATCCTAATGATAATGCCTATCAATATCAAAGCCTTGGAGAGACAGCTTTAGATGCTTTAGCCCGCATGATTGGATTCAGTGATGAGGCC
>DATDXZ010000003.1:0-3096 GCA_035289145.1 Candidatus Nanoarchaeia archaeon | reverse complement strand
TCACCGCATCTTCGCTCATTATTATGTCCATTACCGCCTCCGGGAGAAGGCAAGGACACTGGAACATTGCTGAATGCAGCATATAACACGAGAGCAGTATTCTGCGCTCCTCCCCAGGAACTATCACTCTGCTGTCTTGTCTTCAACCATTCGACTGCAGCGTTCAATTCTGCTGTGCTTCCAGCTTTCTTCAATGCAAGAATAGCAAAAGCTGTTTCATAGACTTCATTGTTGAAGCTGCCGTCATTTCTTTGCGTTCTAGTCAAAGCTGTAATAAATGTTTGCTGATTGTTCTTTGTTGCCATGGCAAATAACGCATTGTCCAAGGGCTTAAGCGGATCATAGACCGTCTTCAACCATATTTCTACGTTTGCTGAAGCAGCTAACTGCGATAAAATCCAATTGGTAAATAGTGATGCATCTTTACTGCAAGTACTATCTGAAGGATTATCGCTGAAACAACCATTGTTAATGACTGCTTGGTATCTATCTGTTGTTGCCTGTTGCACTAATGAATAACTATTTTGCGAATTGAAGATAATAGAAATGACTGAGCTTGCGCCTAAATCTACGCAATTAATATCAAAGTCAACTGATGACCGCGTAGCAACAACGTCCCGCACACGCAAGCATTGATTTAAATCGAAAAATGTATTGGATGGCGCTGCGCTACATTGCGGGAATGTACCTGCATCCACTTGAATCATTTCCTCTTCGCGTCCATTAGGACCTGGATAAGAAATTCTGCAGGCCCCATTATTTGTCGTGACAATCTGCAAATACCAGTTATTTCTTAACGCAGGAATTAAAGTACTTTTTAGCCACTCTTCTCCTGCTTCAGTATTTTCTCCAAACTCATTCAAAGACCATAAAGCGAATGCTGTGTCCTTGATCTTACAGCTGCCTTTCGGCCAGCAATGTCGAGTGTCATCTTCCTGTTCTTTTAACCATCTAAGAGCTTGATCTGCATGCGCTATTGCACCAGCGTCCTTGAAAGCCACGGCAGCTACAGCTGTTGTAACTACGTTCTCATACCTTCCGTTCTCGTTTTTACTTGCCAAAAATTCATATCCTTTGACTGGATCAAAACCTGCAGGATCTGCAGCTAAAGCCGAATAAATCATACCTAAGAACACTGTAATAACAACAAATAAACGGCTGAGCTCTTTTACCTGCATAGTATCCCTCTTTACTTCATTTTCAGGAGTAATTATTTAAATAGCTTTCTATACGGCATATTGCTAAAATAATGAGTGATTTTTGTCCTCTGGCATTATTTACTTATACTGATCCCATTAAGACTTTGACTCCTTGCCTATACTCTTCAAGCGTCTCGTCAGATTTTATCCCATGAGCAGCTATTACTTCCATCATTTCACTCACTGTCAACTCTGCTATTTTTGCCGCTTTGTCAACTGCTATTTTTCCCTCTTTATATAAAGCCAATGATTTCTCCAATCTAAGTTCTTTCCAGCCGGCGAATACCAATATTTTTATCGCGCTTGTTCTATCTACTTTCTTTTCTTCAGATACTCTGTCCACTATAGCTATTATTTCAGGCTCCATTCTTGCTCCTAAAAACTTTTTTTGCTTATCCATTTTGAACATCCCCCATCGCTTCTTCTATTAAATAATCCTGGAACCACCCTACTCTTTTTAGTATTTTAAGAGTATTTATCGCTTTCTCTTTATCTATTCTTTTTGTTTTATACAGAGCTGTTACGGTCTCAATACTTCCTATTAGCGATAATCCTTGCACTTTTGCAGCTTTTCTTCCTTGTTTATTATCTGTAATCATAAGAGCATTACTTTCTAACGCTAAAGTAATTGATTCTGCTTCTCCAATCCCCAATCCAAAATCATTTGTAAGTTTCTGGACCACTTCTTTTTTGAGCTTCTTTTCTATACTTATCTTTTTTTCCCCAACTAGCCTGTCTAACAATAAAGCATCGAGAAATTTCTTATTTTTTCCTTCTAATACTTCATTATAGACTCCTTCTGTTACTATAATTTTCCTCCATTTTGCAAGTGTTTCAAGCACTGAAGATTTTGCTAATAGTATGATACTACAAGCATCAATAACAACGTTCATGTTAAACAGTATTAAACATTGTTAAATATATAAAGCTTTCGCTTGCCTTCGAGGTATGTTATTTTAAAGGTAATTATTTAAAGAGCACCCGCTAAAGCTGTTTTATGGAATTTCTGGGACGTGGAAAACGAGGAGAGGTCTTTTTGACTACTTACAATGGAAAACCCGTCGTTGTGAAGCAAGTTCGCGCTTCTAGCACTGCTTTAGGACGTCTGGAAAATGAAGCAGACTGGCTGCGAAAACTCAATAAACACCATATAGGGCCGTCATTTATCACCTTAGAAGATGGGAAGCTGTTTATGGAGTATGTCAGAGGAGTGTCCATAGGTGAATATTTGGAGCAACATCCTTTCACTGCGACATTGGCAAAGGAAATTCTCGATCAGTGTCGTGTGTTGGATACTCTACATGTGAACAAACTAGAGATGCATCATCCTACGAAACATATCCTGGTGAAGCGAGGGAAGCTTTCTCGCAAGACTGTTGTTATGATTGACTTTGAACGTTGTCGATGGACTGAAAAACCGAAGAATGTGACGCAATTTGTGCAATTTTTGCAACGTTATGCACCTTATGATAAGAAAGATGTTAATGTATTCCTCAAAAACTATAAAGAACAGCAAGATATGAAAACTTATACTCGCTTAGTTGCAGCTTTATTTGCGTGATCTATTTTTAACAGTTTGTTTATTTCTAAAGTTGCTATTTCATCTGGAAATTCTTTTTCTATTGCTTCTACTACTTTTTTTCTTAATTTGTGTGTATTTGCCTGTTTTGCGTATGCTAGCCAGCCTTGCAGATATTTGTAAATTATATTATATGTTATTTTTCCTTCTTGATAGTCTTTTTTATATTGTTCTAGTGTTCCTTTATCTTTTCGGTTTGCATAAGAATCATGGATGAATGTTTTATCAAAGAGAGGTTCAATAATATTACAGAGAGCATGATGGATAACCCTGTCACGAAAATCTGCTTTGCTAATTTTCCTAGTCTTTGGGTCTCGA
>DATDXZ010000002.1:0-7550 GCA_035289145.1 Candidatus Nanoarchaeia archaeon | reverse complement strand
AGCAGCAGGAGCATATCTTTGCTCTTTGCAGAAACCCAATGGCCAATATCTTTACGACACTTTTGAGTTCAACTCACCAAAGCCACAGGGATTGACTTTGATTCATAATGCTCTTCCTTCAAGCGCTCTCTTAGAACTTTACCAGCACACTAACAACAAACGCTATCTTGCCACAGCCAAAAAGAATATTCATTGGTTTGTCTCCAGACTCTGGAACGGCAAATATCTCACTGGATGCGGCAATCAAGATCTCTGCGCTGCTGAAGCACTTCTCAGACTTTATACTGTTGAAAAAAAGGATGTCTACAAACAACGAGCACTTTCTCTTGCTGACCTCCATCTTCAGCTCCAGATTCAACAAGGAGATTTAACTGGCGGATTTCTTAGAGGATTTCATGAACAAGATCTCGTTATTCCTTGGTATGATGCAAAAACCGCTTCTCGCTATGCTGCCATGGATGATCTTTTACACACAGAACGTTATGCTTCTTCCATACGATCAACTTTGTCTTTTCTTCAGAAGAACTTATCCCGACGCGGCCTGCATCATTGGTATCTCAAACACAAAAATGCATGGACTTCTGCACCTCAACCCTATCTCATTGCTCCAGCAGGATTGGTTCTTGATCTCTTTTCCCGTTACAAGCTGAAAACTCCTTTTGACTTTACTGACTATCAACAGGCAGATGGATCTTTTCCTTTAGCCTCATGGTATACTGACTATCGTAAACTGCCTAATCTTGGGTGGAACCAATTCATGTTCCTCTATCTTACACAGCAGGTAAAAAAACAACTTCCTTTATCCTCCCCTACTCTTAGCCCACCGACTTTTTCCGAAGGAAAACATCTCTCCTATACTGGAACCTTGCAAGGCTACGGCAAACGAGGATATATTGATATTCTTCAGAACCATTTTGCTCTCGCATCAACTCCCCTTTCTGGAAAGTCCTTCAAGCTATTTACTGCTCTTCCTGATTCGCGACTACAGGGAGCTTCTCTACGCTTCCGCATGGAGTCTGCACTTATTAAAACTATACAACCTTCAGAGAAACATTTAAAAGTGCGCCTTTATCCCTATTTTTTCAAGTTACCTTATGTTATCTTTGAAAACATTTATACGCGATTGATGACTATGCTGTTTACAACCAAATTATTTGATCTTCTTGCAAAATTACGAGTGTGGAAAAAATGACTGACAAGAAAAGGAGCATCATTGACTTGCTGCAACGCATGAGCCCATTTCATAGAAAGAAAGTTTCTCTTATTAATGACCTCTCTAAGATGGATAATGCCCTTCTTGTCGAGCGCATACGCCACATGACTCATCATCTTGACTTGATTATCAAATTCGAGTGGCGAGAGAACAAAGGACAAGATCTCCGCGAAAGGCTAGAATCTTTTTTACAAGAGTATACTACCAGAGGATTACCTAAGGATGCTACCATCGAATGGAGCAATGTCATTCTTAAAAAATATTACCTTTGGTATAGCCAAAAAAAACCACAGATCTCCAAGTCCATCATCTCGAGACATGAAGACTTCTGGCGCCTTATTCTCCAAAGAAGAAGCATCAGAAAATGGACATCGAAAGAAATAACTCCAGACCTTATTGACAAAATGATCATGGCTGCAACGTGGGCACCCTCATCCTGCAACCGACAAGCATGGAAGTTTACTATAGTCAGCAAGGACAAAAGACACATCTTGCAACATAGGGTTCTTGAAGCTGCACCTGTTGTTATTCTCATTTCAGTAGATGAACGCCCTTATTTCTTCCATGAGAAACATGCTCCCGCCCTTGATGTTGGATTTGCAGCGCAAAATTTACTTCTTGCCGCAACCAGCCTCGGCATAGGCAGTTGTCCAGTCTATTTTGCATACCCTTATATCCAGCGAGCAAAGAAATTACTTGGCATAGAATCTTACAGAAAAATCTATTTGGCTGTAGCCTTGGGATATTCTGCAGAAAATCCAGACAGACCTGCGAGACCTTACACTGATACTGTCATCCATAAAGCATAAAAATTGATCTTTCCTTTCTCTTTTATGTCCTCCAAAGCAAAAACCTCTCTCTTGTTGATTAGCGTCCTTTTGCTAGGTCTTACTTTCTTGATCCGCTTGGGCGACGAAGCACAATTGATGACTACTTTTCCCACTGATTACATCAATGACATCAGCGCTTATATGGCACAACTTCACTTCCTAGATGTGTGCGGCTTTGAACAACCTTGTCCTTATTGGTACAATGGATTCATCGCTTTCCAATTTACACCACCAGGATGGTACTTTTTTGCTTATCCACTCTTACTTCTTTTTGGTGACGTGAAAATTGCCACCTATCTTGCGATTGTTCTGTCTCTGGTCATAGGATTTCTTCTCGTGTGGCATGGAGGCAAGAAGCTGAAATTCCAACCTTTAGAACGTTTGTTCTTCTTTTTGTTTTTTGTAGCCAATGCAAATGCCATTCGAGGATTTTTACGCACTGGAAGACCTCATGAACTCTTTGCTTGGATGCTTTTCTTCGGATTGTTTCTGCTGTTACTGAGGTATAAAGATAAAAAAATTGATGCGTGGTTTTATCTTGCTTCATTACTCTATACTGCCTGCATTATCAGCTATGTAGCTGTTGGTGTTTTCGCGAGCTTGTTCCTTGCTGGGCTCTTCTTGCTTAAACGAGGCAAAGAAAGATGGCATGTTGTTGGCGCAAGCTCCCTAGGAGTTGTTTTGACTTTCTTCTGGACTATTCCTTATCTTCTCAATATTAAGAACAGTTCTTTACTAGCAACGCAGCAAGCTGCCTGGCTCTTGCAATGGACTCCTGATCTTTTGCTGAAACAACTAGCAGGCATTGTTTTTCCTTTGTTCTTCTTGTTTTTATTTTATGTTTCCTGGAAAGAGCACCGATCTCGCAGCGATTTTTTATTTTTCTTACCTACATTGATCCTTGCAGTGCTGTATATCTTCCGCCTCAACACTTTTCTTCCTGTCTTCAGAGATATTTTTCCTAGTCCTTATTTCAATTTCTTTTTATTCCTGTCTGGATATCTTTACTTACTCATAATTCATACTAAAACATCTCTGCAAAAATTTACTCATCTTGCAGTTTTTGTTGGAATAGTTGTCAGCTGCATTATTTCCCTCTTTTTCACTGCTTATTTTGCGTCACCAACACCACAATCAGAAGACTTGCTCACTTTTGTTCCGCAAATTTCTGGTGTTTACCTTTTGTCTGATCTTCCTCCAGATGTTTACAGCAAAGCTGTACTTGCTTACGCCACTATTTATCACAACAAGACTACTTCTTTTGGCTACTATCAGCATGTCAAAGATGCTCGTTATCTTGAAGACGTGAGTTTAGCATTGCATGCTGCAGACACTCAAGATTGCGCATTACTTATAAGACAAATGCAGTACTTGCACACGACTGAATACCTAAGTTATGGCAGCTGCAACTTCTTGGCTAGCTGCGGATTGCGCCTCAAAGCAGATTATAAAGGCTATTGTCTTTATCAGCTCAACGAAGCATAAACAAGCTTTTTAAAGCGATTCGCCCTTGTTTTTGCCATGCCTCTACACCCTTTAAAGCGACTAGAAGATCGACTCCGAGATGCAGCTCAGCTTGTCGACTATGGACTTTACTTAGTGTTCAATCTGTTTAAATTCAAGCGATTCCCTAATAAGATTAAAAGAATTCTTGTAGTAGAAACTTTGCAAATAGGAGACCTGCTAGTTGCTACACCTGTGCTTCGCGCCTTGAAGCAACACTACAAGTCTGCCAAAGTCGATGTCTTAGTGCAACCTCATACAGCACAATTGTTAGAAGGCAATACTTCTGTTGACGCTGTGATCCCATTCACTTCTTTCGCTGATGTCTTGTCTTGTCTTCGCGAGAACAAATATGACTTAAGCATTTTATTACACACTGCCTCTCTGAAGATGAGTTGGTTACTGTTGCGAGCAGGAGTTCAGTATCGTATTGGTGCAACTAAATCAGGATTTTTGTCCGGCAAGGGATTCTTCTTGCATAAAAAACTACGACCCGTGATCAAAGACCAACATAAAATACAAGACAATCTTGATGTGCTGCGCAGCATCGGCATCTCTCCCAAAGATTCTTCACTCGAATTACACCTACAAAAGAAAGCTGTTGCTGTCGTTAACAAATTCATGAAACATTTCAAGGGGAAAACCATTATTTTACATGCCTCTTCAAAACACAAGTCACATCACTGGATGCCTGAGCGCTTTGCACGCCTGGCAGACGCCTTAGTGCACAAATACAAATCTAATATTCTCTTTACAGGTACGAAAGATGATTTGCATCACATTAATTATATTATCCAGCATATGCGCCAACGACAGAGAGCACATAATCTTGCTGGAAGAACTACTTTATCACAACTGATTGCACTTGTTGATGCTGTTGATCTTGCTGTGACTATTGACACTTCCATGACTCATATAGCTTCTGCACGAAAAACTCCTGTTGTTGTGTTGTTTGGACCAACGATGCCTCCTTTCTGGGGACCCTCTTCGAAAAATAGCAGATATATCTGGAAAGAGGACACTTGTGTAGGTTGCCGAAGAAGCTTTTGTGTGTACAATAAAAATTACATCTGCATGCGCTCGATTTATGAAAGCGATGTCCTGCAAAAAATCCAAGAGGTTTTCCCATGAAGATCGCAAAAGTGACTGCATTCTTTTCTCCAGTTGAAGGCGGCATGGAAACTCACCTACTTGAAGAGACCAAGGAATTAGTGAAACTAGGACATCAAGTCACTGTCTACACTTCTGACTCTCTTCGTGAAGGGCGCATTGCACAACGTCACGCTACTTTTAATGGCGTTGCTGTTGAACGACTGCCTACTTGGTTCAACCTCGCTTCTTTTTCTCCTGTTTTTCCTTCTGTGTACTGGAAAGCATTGACTGCTGATTATGATATTTGGCATGCCCATGTCTATCGACAACCCCATACACTTTCATTGTTGTTTGCTAAATTACGAGGCAAGAAAACTGTCTTGAACATTCATTGGCCAGAATATCCCAAATCTTTGCGCTCTTTTTTGATGAACATTTCCATTCCTTTATTTGATTGGACACTTGGTCCCATACTCTTACGTCTCTGTGATACATTAATTGTCCAGACGAAAACAGAAGAACACTGGCTACGAAATAAATTTGGACATTTAAAAAATATTATAGTTTTACCTCCTGGCATTGCTTCTAGTTATCTCAAGAAAAGAAATTCTGCAATCTTCCGCAAGAAACATCATATCCAAGGACAGATGGTGCTCTATGTCGGACGACTTCATCAAAGCAAAGGCGTCCACAAGCTCTTAGCAATTGCTCCTGATTTCCCCCACGTGACTTTTGTTTTTGCCGGCGACGGACCAGAACGTGCCGCATTACAACACCAAATTAAAGCACAACACTTGAATAATGTACGATTACTCGGGCGCGTGAGTGAAGAAGAGAAGATGCAAGCCTATGCAAGCTGCGACGTGTTTGTTCATCCGACTGATTATGATGCCTTTGGTATTACTTTACTAGAAGCAATGGCACAAGAAAAACCCATTCTCGCCTCAAGAGTTGGAGGCATTCCCTCTGTTCTTGGCACTGATGGACTAACTTTTGCCAAAGATGATCTTGCTGATCTTCGAAAACAACTCAAACGGCTCTTGACAAATAAAAATTTACAACACACTCTGGGAAAACGCGGCAGAAAAAAAGTTGAACAATTTACTTGGGACAAAATTACACAACGACTTGAGGGGATTTATCGATCACTATGATTACCATTATTATTACTTCGTTCAAAGAACCACACTCTGTAGGCAAAGCAATAGAAGCAGTGCTTGCTAACAAGATTACAGAAAAATATGAACTCTTAGTTGCTGCTCCGGACAAAGAAACTGCCATAGTGATTCAATCGTATGCTCGAAAACACAAACAAGTTAAATATTTCAAAGACAAAGGACAAGGAAAAGCAAACGCCCTGAATGAATTGTTCCAACGGGCGAAAGGAGACATCCTTATCTTAACTGATGGCGATGTTTTCATGAGCACCAACGCTGTTTCTGCTTTGCTTCACGCCTTCAAGGATCCGAACGTTGGCTGTGTTGCGGGACGACCTGTCGCAACTAATGATAAACAAACCATACTTGGTTATTTCAGCCATTTACTCGTTGATGCTGGAGCTCACACTATTCGCCAGAAACTTCATGACCAAGGCAGATTTTTAGAATGCACTGGCTATTTGTTTGCGTTTCGAAACAAGATTAGAAAGATTCCTGTAGATGTAGCAGAAGATTCAATCATTCCCTATCTCTTATGGAAGCAAGGCTATCGTGTTTGCTATGTTCCAGAAGCGAAAGTGTTTGTCAAATATCCCAATAACTTGAAAGATTTTGTCAAACAACGCGTGCGCACTGCGAAGAGTCATGAAAAATTGACTAAGTACGCTCCTGACTTCCCCCGAGTGAAAACTTTTTCGAATGAATTAATCTTTGGTTTGCCGCGCGCCTTAGGCTATGCACGATCTATGCGAGAATTTTTCTGGACTTTCTGCTTGTTGTTTGTACGATTATATATCTGGTATCGTGTTTTTTATGAGATTCGCATACACCAGAAGAACTACGGCGATAATTGGGAACGCATTGAGAGCACCAAATAACTATATTTTTCTTAAAAAGACCAAGAAGGCGGTATGCATCAATCCCTGATGATTAGGACGTATCTTAGGAGGGTCGATGATCCAGTCTCTTTCAATGACTTCGCATACTTTTGCCACTATGAATCTTTCTTTTGCTGCTGTCACTAATTTTTCTACTTGCGAGATGTGCGGCAAGAATGCAACGAGTGTTCCTCCAGACTTTAGAGTTTTTTCTGTGTGCGGCAAGACCTGCCAAGGCTCTGGCAAATCCAAAGTGATAACATCGATATTTTTTTCTTCAATGCCTTCATAGATATTTTTATTTTTTAGCTTGAATTTTACGCCAAGTAATAGCATATTTCTCTTTGCAATCTCCAGGTGCGTTTCATTGTACTCATAACTGGTCACGTTCTTACTTGTTCGTGCGAGAAATGCAGCCAACATACCACAACCAGCACCAGCGTCAAGCACTTTTGTCTTCGCATCTAAAGGAATATTGCCTAAAATAATACCAATATCTTTGAGACGAATGACTGCAGGACCACGCTCGATTCGTTCTGTTTGATCGATGAAATTTGCAGGGATACAAATCAATTCTTTTCCCAAATGTGTCTTTACTCTACTGTTTTTGAGATCTTTCTCTTTGATGACACCACTTTGTATGTGCACGTCGCCTTCTGACCAGTAGAATTTTCTCTCTTCTTCGCCATAGAGGACTTTTTTAACGGGGTTTCTGATCTTTACCATGGTTTCTTTTTAATCTCGGTCTCGAAAACTACTTAAAGCTTGTTTTTTCCCTCTTTTTTGAGCAGGGATGCCGGAGCGGTCAAACGGGATAGCCTCAAGAGCTATTGGCTCAGTGCCTTCGAAGGTTCGAATCCTTCTCCCTGCATAGATA
>DATDXZ010000001.1:0-17436 GCA_035289145.1 Candidatus Nanoarchaeia archaeon | reverse complement strand
CAAACAACCTCTGCGAAGATATCTGCTCCCGCAACAATTCCGCATTAGGCAAAACATCGCTGCATTGAAGAGGCTAAACATTCCTAGAGGAATCTCTCTTGTAAACAAGAGAAATCCTCTTTTAACTATGGCTGTCTAAGTTAACCGGCTTTGCCCGACAAGTCCATGAAAAGTAGTACTTCTCAGGCACAATAGCTAGTTTTCGGGCAGTAAACAAAACAAGAAGAATTGTAGCCAATGCTAAAGCCCACGTTGCTATAACTAATCTTCTCGTTTCTTTAAAAGTCTTGAATCCTATATAATGTTGAATTATCCATTCTGTATAATTAGGGGCAAATTTACCATATTTCTTTTTATCTCTCACTATCCTTTTATCCAGCCATTCTTCTGATTCATTTAACCATTTCTCAAATTGTTTCCAACTCATTTCTTTAACCCTTTCTTAATCAATTCAATCACAGCTTCGTTATTATTCTTTAAGCCTTTGTCTATTCTATATTTTAACACCTCATTCCAGAGGATATTCTCACAATCAAGTATGATCTTTTTAGCCATTACTAATAGTTATTAATGGTTATTTATAAAGACTTCTATAGTTCAGTTGCCACTTCTCAAAGACCATAGAAAGGTTTATATATTAATGATTATTAATAACTATTAACAAGTAAAGGAGTTGACCAGAATGCAACAAGAACACACTGACCAAAGAAGAATACGAGGACTGCAATTAGCACAAACAACGAGAATCATTCAAACCCAACAGGGAGACTGGAACGTTCCCAGCTCTTCTGGAAAAGGCTACTACGTTGTTAAGAGCAAAGGTATAGGAGCAGAATGCAATTGTCCTGACTACGAACTCAGAAAGTCAAAATGCAAGCATATCTGGGCAGTAGAATTGATTGTGACAGAAGAGGTTGATAGAGAAGGCAACATGACGATCACACAAACACAACGTATCACCTACAAGCAGGACTGGAAAAACTATAATCTGGCTCAAACGCAAGAGAAGCAGTATTTTATGAAACTCCTTGCTGACGTGACGAACAGAATACCTAATCCTCCATACACATTTGGAAGACCAACCAATCCTTTAAGTGATATGGTTTACTCGATGGTGTTTAAAGTGTATTCCACGTTCTCAGGACGACGATTTAACACCGACATGGAAATGGCTACAGAACATAATTATGTGAGTAAGCGAATACCTTACAACTCTATGTTTGACTACTTCAAGAAAAAAGAGCTAACACCCATACTGGTTCATTTAGTAACGCTTACTAGCCTTCCCTTGCGAAGCGTTGAGAAGGATTTTACTATAGACTCTACTGGCTTCGGTACATCGCAATTCCAACGATGGTTTAGCTTCAAGCATGGGAAGCAGATTAATAGCAGAAAATGGGTCAAGTGCCATTTCATGTGTGGCGTGAAAACCAATATTATCACCAGCGTCAAGATCACGTCTGAGTTTGAACAAGACTGTCCGCAATTACAGGAACTCTACAACACTACGAAAGAACATTTTGATATGCAAGAGCTTTCAGCAGACAAAGCGTATTTGAGCAGAAATAATTTGGAAACATTAGAAGATGAAGGAACAAAAGTATTTATTCCATTCAAGAGCAATTCAGTACCTAATAAGAAAGGCATGACGTGGAAACGACTCTATCATTTCTTCATGTTGCATAATGATGAGTTCTTGGAACATTACCACAAGCGAAGCAACGCAGAGACAACTGTTTTTATGATCAAATCAAAGTTTGGCGATTGTGTGAGAAGCAAAACATGGACAGCGCAGGTCAATGAATCTCTCTGCAAGGTTATAGCTCATAACATCTACTGTGTCATTATGGAAATGCATTGCTTGGGGATCAAGGCTGAATTTGATTTGAAGGTGAACTAATATGACCAGCCAAAATGTTGCTACCGCAAAGTGCTGGGATATGCTTTTAAAGAATAAAAATAGGCAATTAGCTATGGTAAATAAGGTATCCGAAACAGATGTAATCTTCAAACTAATAGCTCCTATTCTTGAAGAATTAGGATATAGTGAAAATAATAAAGGAGAAATAGAACATGAAAAATCTATACAAATTGGAAGGAATAAATATGTTTATCCTGATATTGTTATAAATATTAAAGGAACTCCAGTTATTGTTATTGACGCAAAAAATCCAGAAGAAAATCTAGATTTATATGATCGACAAATTATTTCCTATGGGCTTTTATTAAGAACTCCTTACTCCGTATTATGTAATGGTATTAATTTGAGAGTATATGAAACACAAACAGAGAAAATATTATGGGATAAGCCCATAGATAAAATACCTACATTTCTTTCAAAAGTAAATCTGTCAAAGAAAATAACTAAGACTGTAGAGACAATATCAGAAGAAAGATTAGAAGAAGCAAAAAAGACTTTGATGGTTTTTGAGGGAATTAAGGAATTTTCAACTCTCCTCTATAAATGCGAAGATATTATTAGAGATGTTGATGGTCTTACAGGTGCTGATGCTTTTGATGAAATAAGTAAATTATTATTTACAAAAATGTACTTTGAGAAAATGGCTCTTGAAACAAACAAGCATTTATTTTCTCTTGAGAACATTAAACAAAATGGTGGATCAACTTATGTCAAAGATTATCTGTTTAAAAAAGCAAGAGACAGTAATAAAGATATATTCGAAGGAGATGAAAGTATAAAGTTAGCAAGTTCAAGCATAGAAAATATGGTTGAATTATTACAAAGATACGAACTTATAAGAACAGATGTTGACGTCAAAGGAAGAGCCTTTGAGATATTTTTAGGAAAAACATTTACAGGAGATTTGGGACAGTTCTTTACTCCAAGAACTATAGTAAGATTTGCCGTTCTCTTTGCAGACCCAGAAATAAACTCACCATTGATGAGTAAAACACCCTATCTTGTTTTAGACCCTGCTTGCGGTTCTGGTGGATTTCTCATTGAAGTTTTCAAAGCAATAGAGAATAAAATAAAAAATCAACCAGAAAACAAACAAAAAGAATTATTTGATAGATTAACAAAAGAACAGCTTTATGGTATAGATATTAATCCAAGATTAGTAAGAGTAGCTAAAATGAATATGGTACTTCATGGAGACGGTCATGGAGGCATCTATAAAAATAGCGGTTTAGAAAATGTAAAACAAATAAAAGAAGAGGCTTTTGATTTAATTGTTACTAATCCACCTTTCGGGAACAAAGACAAGGGAGAAATATTAAAGAATTTTGAATTGGGTAAAAGAAATAATATCCCCTTCAAAGAGCAGTTAAGAGAAGTTCTATATGTTGAAAGATGTATTCGTCTTCTGAAGAAGGGAGGAGAATTAGCAATACTTCTTCCAGATGGGATTTTAAATAATGAACAACTCGATTATGTAAGAAGTTATATCAAAAAAGAGACTATAATAAAAGCAGTAGTTAGTTTACCAGATAAGGTGTTCAAGGCATCAGGAGCTAATAGTAAAACAAGTTTGTTATTTTTAAAAAGAAAGGTAAAGAAAGAAGAATTACAAACTCCTATTTTTATGGCTGTAGCAGAAGAAGTAGGTTTTGAAAGAAAGACCAAGAAAGCAAAAGAGATTGAAGCAAACGATCTAAAAAATATATTACGCACTTACAAAGAATATAAATCGAGTAAGTTTTTTGAGAGTATGAAAGATAAGAAAGATACTTTAGAGATATTAAATAATAAGCCTTCTTGTTTTCTTATTGGTGAGGATTTAATAAATGATAGAATAGACGCAACTTATTATTTCGCTAAACATGTTCTTGACTTGGGTGTTGAGAGCTGTGAAGTTAAAGATGTTGCGAGATTATCAAGAAATATTGTGAATCCTTCTTTAAATCCTACAAAAGAAATTAAATATGTTCAATTTAGTCATATAGAGAAATACTTAGGAGACATAACTGGATATTATGAACTCTTAGGGAACGAAGCTCCTTCAAGAGCAAAACAAATGGTTAATGAAGGAGATGTTATATGTGCAAGGGTTAAAGATAGTGAAGAAAATGTTGCACTTATACCAAGAGAATTAGAAGGAGAAATTGTTTCAACAGGATTTGTAGTGGTAAAACCAAATCCTCCTATGACTTCAGAAGCTCTTTTTGCATTATTACGATTAAGAAGCACATTAAATCAAGTTAGATGGAAATCCTCAGGAACTATAATGCCATCTATATCTGATGAAGAGTATATAACTATAAAAATACCGAAGCTTTCTGGAGCAGAAATAGAGAGGATAACAAAAGAAATTAAAGAAGTTAATAAACAAAGGGAGATTATCAAACAAAAACTTAAAGCCTTGTCTGATAATGTGAAATAAAGGTCTCTGAAAGTGATGCACTTACTTCCTTATAACATTCTTCACAAGCGAAAATATGAATCTTTGTACCGTTTCTTTCTATTATACCTATTTGCTTTCCAGCTTTCTTTTTACAAAAACAGCATTGCATTGCTAAAAGTGTGTAAGGTTCTTAATCTTTCTTTCCCTCAAAATTCCGTAAATCTTCCACCCAAAACCTTAAAACTTCCGAAGCTACCGTAAAAATGATCGAAATGGGCGGCGGAAAGCGGAAATACAACCAGAAAATCCGATTTAGAAACTTCCATAAGGAAACAAAGGAAATCAAGCTTGACGAAGAGCAAAAAGCCCCTTCTGCTGAGAATACACAGTCTATTCTTGAGCTATGGAAGAAGTCAAAAGAGAAGAAGGAACAACAGGAAGAAAAATCTTAACATGCCCTTCAAACTTTCTAAATCTTCATTGTCCATCATGAAGGAGTGCCCTCGTTGTTTCTGGCTTATACAACATAAAGTATGGAAACGACCAGAAGGCATACGCATGACCTTGCCTAATGGCATGGACGGCATTCTCAAAAAGCACTTTGATAAGTTCAGGGAAAGAAAACAACTGCCTCCCGAGATTTGCAATAATGGACACTGTAAAGATATGCGTTTGTTTGATGACATGGAGCTGTTGAAAGTTTGGAGAAACAATTTCAAAGGAGTACGATTTCAAGACGAAGAAGGAAATATCTTATCAGGCGCAGTTGATGATGTTCTCAAGACGGGAAATAAATTAATTGTCATGGATTACAAGACACGAGGCTACGCCCTAAAAGAAGACACGCATGAGTTTTACCAAGATCAACTAGACATCTATAGCTGGCTGTTCCAAAAGAATGGTTATCAGGTTGAAGACTACGGGTTCTTGCTATTTTATTATCCCAAGGAAGTTCTAGAGACTGGCGAGGTTGTGTTTCATACAGAGTTAAAGAAGATGCACGTGCACGTTGCCAATGCTGAGAAGATATGGAATGAAGCTTTAAAGCTCCTTAAGGAAGATTGTCCTCAATCTTGTTGTGAATGGTGTAAGGGACGATGAATAAAATAGATAGACAATTTTATAAGACATTAAAGTTTTTATCACGATGGTCTTTGGATGATGCTTTTGATATTCTTAAGAAGGAAGACCCAAAGAAATTTGATAAACATTTGGAAGGAGAGCCATGGGAGACTCTTCATAAACTAGGATATGTAACCACTATTAACACTTCTCATCAGATAGTCACACCGTCTGGATTAGAACAATTGAGAATGCTTGAAGACATGAGACGAAAAGACGTAACGTTAATTGCTTCTGTTGTGGCAGTAATTATCTCTCTTGTGTCTTTAGCAAAGAGCATGGGTTGGATATAGACTTTTCGGGCAGACTACCCACTATTCGGGCAAGTGGTAGTTATCGGGCAAAGCCAAGTTAACCACAATATTTATATAGGAACAGACTTAAGAAGAATTTACAAAGAGGTTTGATTACATGTCTCGTAAAGCTCAAGGTTTACCACTTAACACAGTCATTCTTGCTATTTTAGTCGTTTTAGTCCTTTTAGTTGTCGGCGCTTTTTTCTTGGGAGGCACCAGCGGCATCTCTAAGACGATTAGAGGTATCTTTTATGGCAGCACTGCTGGACAAGATCGAGTTTTTGCCGTTCAAACTTGCAATCAACGCTGTGATTCTTTGAAATTATTACCTACTAGCGCTCTTCCTGATTCAGCTTATTGTAAACAAACTTTTTCCATAGACACAGATAATAATGGAGAAGCAGAATTTGTTTCTTCTTCAGATCCTAAGCAATATATCAAATATTATTGTCACAATAAAAAATCAATAGAACCTACTTCAGAATCCTTAGATGCTCCTTGTGTTTTAGACAATGGAGATGGACCTGATAAATTCTGCGTCTCTGGTTACAAACCAACAATTCCCAAACCAACAATTCCTTAAACTTTATATAGTTCATTTTCTCTGTTTTTCTCATGTTGCCTTTGAAAAGCTTGGTGTATATTATCTTAAGCGCTTTACTTGGCGCTATTCTCTTACTTTTTTTCTGGAGACTGCAATGACTGCAAATTATAAGAAGGGGATAGAATACAGCCTTGGAACGATTATTACTGTAGCTCTTTTATTGTTTTTTCTTATTTTTGTTCTTATTCAACTGAAGCCAATCACTTCACAATCTTTTCATCTCGGCGTCCAAGAACAAGTCTGCAAGTCAGGCATCTCGATTTCTCAACTTCCAGGATTCGGAAGCGCTGCAACACTTTGCCACACACAAATAGTCTCCTTCAGCGAGAAAAAGATCAAGCAAGGAGCGAAAAAAGGAGAATCTGTCGACGATGCAGCTCTCCGGCAAATTTTAAATTATATGTACAAATGCAAGATCATGGTTAATGGTCCAAAACGCACAGGATTTCTTTCTGAGAACAGCTGCTATATCTGCTACTCATTACAAACAGACGCCACAACTCCCCATATTACTGAAGAAGATCTCGCAAGCGCATCTGTTCGCCTCCGCGCGCCCACAGGAAAAAGTTATTTCTTTGAGCTTAATTCCGAAAATCACTGGCCGACGGTCATGCTTAATGGGGGGATGGGAACTATTAAAACCGAAATTTCTCAGGGGCAAAAAATCTTCTTAGGCAAAGACTATGCGATTACCTATGTAAGCGCGAACAAGGGCAGTTTCTGGAGCACAATTGGAACTCTAGGAACAGGCGCAGGAGTATGTGCTTTAGGTCTAGCAACTTGGGCTATCCCTTATGTCGGTCCAGTTGTCGCTATCACTGTAGGAGGCACAGTCTGCAAGTTTAGCTTAGAAGCGAGTACTGGCTTAGCTCTCTTTAATATGTTTACACCCAGCGAACAAGCAGAAGGCACGATTCTTTTCACAGATTACGCTTATTTACGACAACACGCTTGCGGAGTTAACGCGAATGTCATCTCTTAATTCTCAAGGCGAATTGAGCATAGATGCTGTTGTTATAATAGTTATTCTTCTTGTTCTTTTTATTGCTCTAGTTATTTATATGGGTATACTTCAAGGAAGTTCTGGAACTTTATTGGACAATATTTTGGGAGTTTTTACCGGGCAATGACTTCAAACAAAGGACTGGCTGTCAACGCTCTAGTACTTATTCTTATAGGTCTAGTAGTTATTTTTTCTATCGTCTTTATTATTATGGGATATATTCCTCGATCTTTTCAAGATTTTCAGAACATAGAAAAAGAAATTACAGCTCAATTAGCCTCTCTTAAAAACGGCGCAGCTCTTCAAACATCAGAAGACACAGCTTTCTTGAAAATTTATTCAGCGTTTACTCAAGCATTTACTGTCTGCATGCGCTCTCCCACTAGTTCCTGCTGGTGTGAACTGCCTCTCGTAAAAAATTATCCTCAAAATTACCACATTTTCATGGCTCATGACGCGAAAAATGGTTATTACTCTTACACTTATGTGACTAAAGATGAAAAAAAGATTTTACTGCAACATGATGTTCTCCTTCCTGAACAGAATTCTGCAAAGGGATATTTCTTTAGAACTAATGAACTAACTTCTTATTCTTCTCCAAGACTTGATATTTCCTTAGATCCTGATGGAATTCTCCAGATAATAACTCCTTCGGAGACTATCCCTTCATCTCTTCAACATATTAAAAACCTTTTTAGCTATAATCTAAATTATGATGTTCTTCTTCTTCATAAAACTGACCAGCAACAACCAGAATTTATTTCTCCCTATGCTTATAATCCTACTCTCAATACTTATATTTCACAAACTTCTCTTTTTCTTAAACTTCCCCAATGCGCTGTTTCACCATCCACCACAACTCCGCCCTAACCTTTAAATAACCCCTCTTCTTTTGTTTATCATGCTTTCAAAAAAAGGCGAGATCGAAATGCAGTATGTTATCCTCTTAATTCTGGCGCTCATAGCGCTTTTTGTCTTGATCATGATGTTCCGCCAGCAAATAACTCACTTCATCGACACGGTATTCTCGATTACCAAAGAAGTGAATCAATCCCGACCGCCTATCAAAGATATCTTGGGAACTTAACATGCACAAAGGAACTGAGTCTTTAAGCTTCTTGACCGGGCTTATCATAGCTTTCCTGCTTTTGTTTTCTTTAAGCTTTAGCTCCTACATGATTGTCAAGCAGCAAGCAGATGTCCGCAGCCGAATTAATTTTGACAGAGTCTCGAGCTATGCCACTCAATGCAATGCTTTAAAAAATAACGGCTGTTACTGCGATCCTCCAGTCACTATTGAATCTTCAGCGCCTGATGAATCCCTCGCTTTATCTTCTTATAGCGACGGCATCTACCTAGAGCTCACCGACGCATACGCCAAGACCCTTCAAAGAAAAAAACTTTCTGACAAGCTGTTCTGCGCCTATACCTACTCCTCAGCGAATAAGCAATGGTCTTCACAGCAACAAAAGAGCCATACTTTTCTGAAATCTGGCGAACGATTTATATTATACAAACTTGCAGACGGCTCACTCTGCAGGTTAGAAGGGTTCACTACTACATTTGGCTCAGAGTTAGCTCCCGCAGTTTTTTCACGCCTTCATTCCTGTTCTGCTGATTCACCCACACAAACTACATTCTATCTTCAACAGAGATATCCTTCCAATCTCATTACGACAAGTGATTATCAACAACACGCTTTATTAGGCCAAGAGTTTATGAACTCCCTTCAACAATATTTCTCTCCGAATGGAAACCTTTTTGTCAGCCGCTTTAGACCTTATACTAAGCAGTCTGGAGGTTATGATGGCGTTTATGGAAGTGATGAAGACTATTCTCGCATGGAAGATGATACTGAAATAATTTTCTCCCAGGTCGCTTCACATGTTCAACATGCCTATAAAAATAATTTTATTCTTCTTTCTCCTATGCTTTCTCTTGCTTCTTATTCCATAGGTAAAGACCAGATTATACTTACTTATTATGGAGGCTCTCCAAAATCTAAGCTCCTCGCAGAAGTGCTTGAAAAGAGATTACGACAGCTTAATGGCCATAGCTACAAAGATGGAGTTATTCTTAGTGATGTTGATCCAGAGTATTCTTCTTTCTTATTTTCATTTGAGATTCTTCAACTTCCTGAACAAGACTCTCTTTATGCTCTAGGAGATCCGCGCTTCACCTCTGGCGCTAAATGCAAAGATATCTCTGCTCTCTGGGTTTATTGTCAAGAAAGAGGAGTTAAGAAGATTTCTCCTCAATTTTATGAACAACGCAGCGAGATTCCAGCGCTTTCGATTACTTTTGTAGATGCTCAGAATTCTCATTCTCTTTATGACCACCGCATTCCTCTTCTTGCCCAGACTCTCTTCCTAGGAGTACAAGATTATCTTCAACAACAGGCAACTTCTCAAACTTCCCCCCTTCCTCAGAATCTTTTTTCACCACCATAAGCTATAAAAGTAAAGCTTTCTTTTGTTTTCCTTATGAAAAGAGGACAGGCAGAAGTACGCCAGATTTTATTAGTTTTTGAGATTATTCTTGTTTTAGTCGTCAGCATTTATTTTTATCAAACAATTCATCAGCATGCTCAGGCGCCTCCAAGAACATATGAGCAACAACTTTCTGACTTGGCTTCGCGTTCCGCTTTCGGTGTTACACATCTTCGTCCAGTCTCCCAACCTCTTACCTCTCAACAAAAAAATGAGGAGACTACATGAACCGAGGCAGCTATGATTTAGGGCATTATATTATTTATATTCTTATAGCCATAATTATTATCGCAGCTCAAATTAGCACAATTCAGAGGCTGACTTCTCAGAACATTCTCATTGTTCATGGGCAAAAGCAATTGGCGCAGGAATATCTTTTTTCCAGAGCGATTGTCTCTTGCATGTCTTTTCAAGACGATGCTGGGCTGATTCATGAAGGAAAAATCTCTCCACAACAGTTTACTGATGAACGGCTTCGCTCCTGCACTTCTGAACCTACAGCATTGATTCTCCTCGAAAAAGATACGCCCGGCGTTCGAGTTGTCTCGACTGATCCTTCTCTGCAATTCTATATTTCTCTGCGATTTTTGTATCATCAAACTGTTTTGGTTGATGGCAAACCTGGCGTCTTAACTGTTGGTGTTCGCAATGCGTAAGGGACAAATTGAACATTTCACAGATATTGTTTTTGGGGTTCTTATTTCTCTTCTTGCATATGCTCTTCTTACTCACGCTAATGCCACTTCTGAGGCTGTTCCTTTTGAAACGTTCGGAATCTGCGATGCTTTTGGGAGGGAGACACTTCTTTTTCTCCAGACTTCTCCTCCTGAACAACCAGAACTCACTTATGCGGACTGGGTCAGCAAACTCTTCACCTCTTTTTCTGAGACTGAGCGGCAACGATTTATCTCCTCATTTAGCAATTATCTTAGCCCTCTCCGCGTTTCAGGGGCAGATCCCAGCAGACTTGTTCTCCGCTATCCTTTTTTACGCCACCCCATTGCCTTTGATATCCGCTTTAGCTCACAAGGGACCTCTTTTTCTCTCAGTGATTCCTCATCTTTCAGCGCTTCTAACTGCAAGCCTTTTTTCATTCCCCATCTACCAGAACCTATTCAATTAGACTTCAGCTGGAAACCTACGATTCTTCCTTACGGACAAGGAGCAGCTTTATGATCTTCAAGACATTTTCACGCAGAGGGATGATATTAATCTTAGGCACTTCCCTCGCTTTTTTAATTACAGCTATCTTTTTAGCAAGCACCACAACAACTTTCCAGCAGCAACCACCTGGTGTTCAAGCTTTTACTATTCTTGATGACTTAAGCATCGCTGGAAAAACTACCTTTTATGTCGAGCAGGCCTTTCGCAACGCAGCATTTCACTCTTATCGCGCTCTTTCTACAGATTCTTTTTTTCCAAACACTCTTGGAGGCAAATCTTGTCCTCTTCTTAATGAAAAGCCTGTGCTCTTTTCATCCTCCTCCTGCTTGTTCACTGAGAAAGATTTTGAAAACTTCTTCACGGAACGTCTTCAGAAAACTCTCGCTTCCTATTTTAATTCTTCTCTTTATGGTATGAAATTTACTGCAAGCGATTTCCCATTTACTTTAAATCGTAAAGACCAATCACTCGTCCTTTCCGGGCACTCAACATCTTCATTTTCTTATACTGGCAAGGAAGTGGCCTATGACTTTTTTGTTCCCTATCACACAACACTTCCCTTTTCTTTTTCCTTCCTTACTGACACTCTTTCTTCTTTTCAACGACAGATCCCATGCATTTCTTCTTTGGTTACAGAAGAGAACTTACTAGGGGATTCACAAGGCTTTGTTTATACTTCAGAAGGCATGTCTTTTCAATCCTTGACTTTTTCTCAAACTTTGCAAGAGTCATGCTCTTTTTCCGACCACTATCTTTGGTCTTTTGAAAAACAAGGCGCTGTTGTTTTCGTCACCGTGCAAGTGAAAAATAAACCTTCTTTTTTAGAAACGTTATCATTTACTTTTGCGATAACCTTAAATAATCTTCAAGATCCAACATCTTCAAGTACTTTATTCGGGGGTTAATTGTATGCTCGGTTTAACATTTGAAGACATCTGCGCGAAAATCAAAGAAACCAAAGGCCTGACAGACGAAGAATTACAGTTCAAAGTCAAGGAAAAAATAGAAAAACTTTCCGGCTTAATCAGCAAAGATGGAGCTATCCATATTATCGCGAATGAGCTAGGCATTAATCTTGCAGATGAGCTACGCAGACGCGGCGTCAAAATTAATCGCGTCATGGTAGGCATGAAAAATGTCAATTTAGTTGGTAAAGTTCTGCGCGTGTATGAGGTTCGTTCCTTTTCCAAGCAAGGACGAGAAGGCAAAGTCGGCAGCTTTATGATCGGAGATGAAACTGGCAGCATTAGAATAGTTCTCTGGGATATTCAACATTTACAAGTCATGGAGCAAGGACAACTGCAGGAAGGCATGATTGTCAAAATTGTCAACGCCATGGCAAGACAAAATCAATCTTTTATGGAACTACATCTTGGCAACTTAGGACAACTTATTTTGAATCCTCCAGGTGAAACTGTTACTGTCATGGAAAACCCCCTACCTGCGGGACCTAGTCTCCAGAAAAAGAAAATACACCAACTCCAAGAAGGAGATAGCAATGTCCAACTCTTCGGCACCATAGTTCAGCTTTTTGAACCGAACTTTTATGACGCCTGCACGCAATGCAACAAGAAAGTAGTGCAAGGACAATGCCAAGAACATGGAGCAGTTATTCCTACGCCTGTGCCTATCTTGAATTTTTATTTTGACGATGGCACGAGCAATATCCGTGCAGTCGCCTTTCGAGAACAAGTTTTACAGCTAGTCGGCGTGGATGAAGCAACCCTTTTACCTCTTCGAGAAAATCCCTCCTTGTTTGAGCCGTATAAGCAACTCCTCTTAGGCAAGCAACTCCTCTTAACTGGACGCGTCACCAAGAATGAACTCTTCCAAAGGATGGAATTCTTTGTCCAACGCGTTGAAGAACCTAACCCAGAACAATTAGCTGAAGATTTATTGAAAACGTCTGCTCAGCCTTCTCTTTAATTATTCTCGACGAATAGTAAGCCATCCACGAGCTAGACTAAAATGATTCCATAGATCTGCAGCCAAACAACGCCCCATACCTAGAAGAGGGACAGTCGTTTGCTTGGTTGTGTAGTCTCTTTCTGACAGCTTTTTACGCAGATCTTTAACAACATTCTTAGGATCTATTGGCTTGGTGAAGGACATATAAGCATATCCTAGGTGAGCAAGCGCATGCGCTTCTGAAACTGTTATAGAAGGCAGATCATATTGGTCTGCAAACAGCGCAGAATCTTTATTTTGTCTTTGTAAACGGAACAAATCTCTGAATGACTTCGGCCAGGGACTTGCACTAAAGGTTTCAACTCCATCAAAGAACCTAAGACAGCCTTCAAATGTATTTCTTAGGTCTTCAATTGCTATTGGTGATCTATATTCTGCTGATCCAGGCGTTACTCCTTCTACGTTTTTTCCCTGCATAAAATAAGGAGCAGGCGCAATAATCAAGCATCCTAAATCTTTCGCTTCTTTCAGCGTGTCTTCTAAATGTCTTCTATCTGCAAGCTGTTTTGAAGCTCCCAATACTAACACATGACCTTCTTGAGCAAGCATCTGCTGACCGCGAAGAATGATTACTGGTTTTTTGCCTGGTGCTTGTACAGTTATAATCACTGGATTTTCCCGCTTATTATGGATATCTACCTGATAGTTTGAAGGAAGATCTTTTACTACCCCACATAACTGTTGAAATCGAGTATCTCCAAAATTAACAAACCCTATCAAGTCCAAATCAACTTCTGAACAGCGATCAACTAAGACTTTTAAAGAACGCTCTCCACGATAGGAAATACCTGGCAATTCAAACTTCCCACGTTCAAACGTAGGCCACCCATAAGTGTGCAAATCTACATTATAAGCCATAATCTTATCTATATACTTTAGTATATAAGTTTTTCCTACAGACAGCACTTTGTTTTCAACACGAAAGCTATAAAAAGGATATTATCTACACTTTCTTTTATGGTTACTAATCAAAAAAAGAGCAATGTGCTTGCTATTCTCTTCTTTCTAGCAGTTCTCTTTGTTGCTTTAGGCTTTGAACATAGTGGAGCATTAGCAGGCTTCGCAGTACGCCAATCAGCAATTTTTCCTGAAACATGGTACTTATCTTGCAACACTCCTTCAGCAACTGTAGCAGGCCAGGATTTAGGCAGCACTCTTTTTAGAACTTATGGATGTCAACGAGGAAAAACACAAACCTATTGTAACCAAGCATCAAATGGTCTTCAATTACCTAAGAAAATCACGACTAAAGTTTCTTGCTTTTCCTTAGCTGACAAACAAACATTTATTCGAAGCTGTGAGCAGCAAGTCTTGAACCATTGCTCTACAAAACCTACCCCTGCACGAACCATCAAATTATAATTTTGTAATATCTCTTTTCTAGCATCTGTTTACTTCTCAAAGAGCCCCCCTTTCCTTATAAACAAATCTCCCTTTTCTTGTTTTGTCCTCATGGACACTGAAACAAAATGCGAAAGCAACAAAGGAGTGATGTCACATGGTTAGCAATCTACCAGTGAAAAAATTTAGATCGGGCGCTATAGAAGGCGTCATATGGGCTAATAAGCGAAAACAAGAGGATGGTTCTGAAATTGAATTTAAGACTGTCACGCTCAGGCGAAGCTGGAAGGACAAGACTCAAGATATCTGGAGAGAAGAGAAATTAAATCTCCGCAAAACAGACCTGCCTAAAATACAGCTGATTATCCAAAAACTGCAAGAAGATTTGTACTTAAGCAATGATAACAAAGGAGATGATTCTGATGAGTAAACTTAAAGTACTAGAAGCACAGGAAGAATTTGTCATGACAGAAAAACCTAAGGAAACTAAACAGGAAACCTCTGCTAAATCAGAGCCACAAAGCATTGATATCTTGCCAGGTGTTGGAGCGGCTACAGCTGAAAAGCTCAGAGAAGCTGGATTTGATACTTTAATGAGTCTAGCAGTCGCTAGCCCTGCTGAGTTAGTAGAAGTCTGTGCTATTGGAGAATCTGTCGCTAAACGCATCATTAATGTAGCAAGAAGCAAGCTTGACATGGGATTTGAAACTGGCATTGACTTACTTAAACGAAGACAAGAAGTTATACGCTTAAGCACAGGCAGCAAAGCTTTTGACGCTATGATCGCAGGCGGCTTTGAAACTGGAGCGATTAGTGAGGCTTACGGAGAATTCGCTTCTTCAAAATCACAAATTGCTCATGTACTAGCAGTAAGAACACAACTTCCTGTTGAGCGAGGTGGAGCAAATGGCTCTGTTATTTTTATTGATGGTGAAAGCACATTCAGACCGGAAAGAATTAAGCAAATGGCAGAAGCTTTAAAACTAGATCCTCTCGAAACATTGAAAAATATTTCTGTCGCTAGAGCGTTTAACAGCGATCATCAGATGTTGATTGCTGAAAAGGCTGAAGACTTGATCAAACAGAAGATGACTAGTGATAGGCCAGTTCGTTTGATTGTTGTTGACTCTTTAACCAGTCACTTCAGAGCAGATTTTGTTGGTCGAGGACAATTAGCAGATCGACAGCAGAAATTAAACAAACATATGCACACTCTTATGAAATTAGCAAGCCAATATAATGTGTGTGTTTATGTCACGAACCAAGTGATGGCAAAGCCGGACACGTTCTTTGGAGATCCGACAGCAGCTATTGGGGGGAATATCGTCGGGCATAATTGTTTGGCCGCAGGAACTCTTGTCCAACTGCCTGATGGAAGGATAAGAAAAATAGAAGAGATGTTCGATGAAGGGCAAGTATCCAGCATAGACTTAGAAAAGACCTTGCATTCTCAACAAACTACTGTTGGAACTGTTGTTGTTAAGAAAAAAGACAAAGCCTATAACATTCAGACAAACCATAGAATACGAAGTTCTGGAGAGCACCGCTTCTTTACTGTAGAAAACTTCGCTATTAAAGAGATTAGAGCGAAGAACCTCAACAAAGGACAGTTTATAGCGCATGGATTTAATTTAGCACTCGAAGGGCAAGTACAAAAACTTCCAAGCATCGCACAAGAACAACTTATTTCTGTGACGCCCCAGGGAGCTCAACTTATTTTGAAAACTCTCTCAGCCAATAACATCACACAAAATGACCTCTGCGAGAATCTCGCTATAACGCCTAGACAACTTCGAAGGGTTCTACATCAACATTATCCAACTAATAAAAAAAATGTAGACTTGTTGATAAAGCAAGGCGTTCCAGCAGAACTTTCAGCGAATACTAGAAACGTGTTTACTCACAAACATAAAGACCTTGTCATTCCGGAATATCTAACTATTGAGTTAGCGCAGCTTTTAGGCTATTTTTTAGGCGATGGGTGCTTAGAAGAAAGATCTCTAAGATTTAAAGATGAACGACTGGAAGTTTTAGAATCTTATAGGAGACTCGCGTATCAGCTCTTTCATGTAGGTGGAAAAATGCGAAAAATAAAAGATAAAAACTGCTATGAACTGTCTCTTAACAGCGTGGCGATCAGAGAACTTTTTTCTCAACTCTCTGAGCAGCTTTTTGATTACATAGGCAAGTCACCGAAGACACATATCGCCTCATTTGTCCGAGGATTTTTTGACGCTGACGGGTCCATAGATGAAGCAACAGGCATGATATCTGCGTCACAACGAGATGATGAGACTGCAATAACAGTTCAGCTTTTCTTGGATAGACTTGGCATTCGATCCAAGATTAGAAAGTATCTTCATAATGGAAATCCCATTAACCAGCTTGGTATTAAGGACAACAGGGCAATTTGGAAATTTAATGAACTTGTCGGATTCACAGCTGAAGACAAGCAAAGAAAACTACAGCAAAAACTTGATTCTATGGTTTCCGCGATGGTTTTGACGCCCGTACGAAGAACTGAAGTGAATGATCTTCTCCGTAGTTTAGATGTCTATCCTTCAAAAGTCCTGCGACCAAAAAGCTATGAGTATGTGGGAGAACGCGAGCTGAGAAAAGTAATTGACTTCCTTATGCAGTTTGATGAACATACGACTGAGTCACGCGAAAAACTTAACTTTTTGATTCAGCTTTTAAATTCAGAACTCGCGTGGGAAAAAGTCAGCAAGATAACTGTTGAAGCTACGGATGAATGGTTTTATGACTTCTCAGCTGACAAACTGCATAACTACATCGCCAATGGATTTTGCCTGCACAACTCACAGACACGCATCTATCTGCGCAAAGGCAAGAAAGGAACACGTGTTGGAAAACTTGTCGACAGCCCGTACTTGGCTGACGCTGAATGCATCTTTAGAATCACTGACGCTGGACTTGAAGACGTGGAGGAGTAAACACTCCTTATTTTTTATTATTTTCTTTGTTTTATAAACATCTCTAAATATCTAGACAGCCATAGTTAAAAGAGGATTTCTCTTGTTTACAAGAGAGATTCCTCTAGGAATGTTTAGCCTCTTCAATGCAGCGATGTTTTGCCTAATGCGGAATTGTTGCGGGAGCAGATATCTTCGCAGAGGTTGTTTGC